>NZ_JBNMNU010000046.1:0-26554 GCF_051278035.1 Clostridium sp. | reverse complement strand
TGGTGAAGGTCTTCTTGCAAGGGCGCTTTGCCATGAAATTGATCATTTAGATGGTATATTATTTATAGACAAAGTCGTGGAAGGTGAGGGAGAATAATATGAAGATAATTTTTATGGGCACACCAGAATTTTCTGTTCCATCACTTCAGGCGCTTATAGACGAATTTGAAGTATCAGAAGTTTTCACTCAGCCGGATAGACCAAAAGGTAGGGGGAAAAATCTAGCCATGTCGCCGGTTAAACAGTTGGCTATTTCCTATAATATACCGGTGCATCAGCCTCTAAAGCTTAGAAATAATGAGGAAATGATAAAAGTAATTAAAAATTCAAAACCTGATTTTATTGTAGTAGTAGCATTTGGTCAGATTCTCCCGAAGGAAATATTGGATATTCCCAAATATGGATGTATAAATTTACATGCATCACTACTACCCAAATATAGAGGGGCGGCTCCTATAAATTGGTGTATAATTGAGGGCGAGTGTAAAAGTGGAAATACGACTATGTTTATGGATGTTGGCCTTGATACAGGGGACATACTCTTAAAAGAGGAAGTTGAACTTAATAATTCTATTACAGCAGGTGAACTTACTAATATTCTTATGAATAGTGGTGGAGAATTATTAATTAAAACTATAAATGGTATAGTTAATGGCGAGATTGAGCAAATTAAACAGGAGAATGAATACAGTTCCTATGCATCTATGCTAGATAAAAAATTGGCTAAGATAGATTGGAAGCGAAGCAATGTGGATATTAATAATTTAATAAGAGGATTAAATCCATCGCTGATGGCATATACTCTTTATGAAGACAAGGTAATGAAAATTTATAAGTCAAGAGTAATAAACGAGGAATCAAATAAAGAAAATGGAAGCATTATAGAGGTTTCAAAAGATGGAATAAAAGTCGCAACTGGAAGTGGTGTTCTACTTATCGAAGAGATACAATTTCCGGGCAAAAAGCCATTAAAAGTAAGAGATTATATTGTTGGAAATAAGATAAATGAAAGTGTGATTTTAGAGTAAAAAAGAGGTATATAAACTTCTTCTTATAGGCCGCAACAGATAAAAATTAAAGAAAATTGAGGTAAAGTTATGAACAATAGTAGACTCTTAGCAATTGTAGTTGTTGAAAAAGTATTGAATGAAAATGCTTATTCTAATATAGTTTTAGGAATGGAACTTAACAAATCTGACTTAAATGATAAAGATAAAGCACTAGTTACAGAAATAGTTTATGGAACACTAAAATATAAATACACTATAGACAAAATATTGTGTAACTATGTTAAAAAAGGCATAGATAAGTTAGATAGTTTCGTTCTAAATATACTAAGAATATCAATTTATCAAATTAGGTTCTTAGATAAAGTACCAAGCTTTGCAGCCGTTAATGAGGCTGTAAACTTAACTAAAAAGAAGTGTAATTTAGGAGCATCTAAACTTGTTAATGCTGTACTTAGAAATTATCTAAGAGAAACAAGTGCAAAGTACTATAATGTGGACGATGAGATTGAAAGATTATGCTTTGAATATTCCTTCACTAAGTCATTAGTTAAGCTTTTTATTAGGCAATATGGGGCGTTGTGTACTGAGGAAATTCTTAAAGGATTAAATTATAAACCAGATGTTACAGTTAGGGTTAATACTCTGAAATTAACTTATGAAGAAATATGGGAAAAGCTTATAGAAAATGGCTATAATATAGAGAAAGGGAATGTAGCACCTGAGGCAATACGTATTATTAGAGGGAAAAATATTGAGAATAACCTTTTATTTAATGAGGGGTACATAACTGTCCAGGACGAGAGCGCAATGCTTACAGCACCTTCTATGGATTTGAAACCAGATCAAGTGGTCTTGGATCTTTGTAGTGCACCAGGGGGAAAGACAACACATATTGCAGAGATTATGAGAAATTCAGGTCACATTTATGCATATGATATACATAAAAATAAGCTTTCATTAATTCAGGAAAATATAAAAAGAATTGGAATTACAAATACAACTTGTGATGTTATTGATGCTACGGTATACACAGAGCCTTTATTTGAATGTGCAGATAGGGTGCTTATAGATGTACCTTGTTCCGGGCTTGGGATTATTAGAAAAAAACCTGAAATTAAGTGGAGTAAACACATAAATAATATAAAAAGTATAATAGAGACACAAAGAAAAATAATGGAGAATGCTTCAAAATACCTAAAAAAAGGTGGCGTAATGGTATATTCAACTTGTACCCTTAATAAAGAAGAAAATGAAGAGAATATAGAGTGGTTTATAGAAACGCATCCTGAATTTAAAATTGAACCAGTATTTTTTGGAGAATTGGATAATATAAGATATAATGACAGTGGGTATATTACTATATTACCCAATCAGTACATGGATGGATTTTTCATAGCCAAAATCATAAGGTCTCGGTAGGTGTATAAATGATAAATATTTTAGACTTAAACATAGTGGAACTTAAAGAGTGGATGAAAAATAGTGGAGAGAGTCAATTTAGAGCTAAGCAAGTTCTAGAATGGATTTACAAGGGTATTTGGAATTTTGAAGATATGAGTAATATTTCAGATAGTACAAAAGAAAAACTTCAAAGTAACTTTTGTATAAAAATACCTGAACTTATTTCTGAATATAAATCAAAACAAAGCGATACAATAAAATATCTGTTTGCACTTGAGGATGGTAATTTAATTGAATGCGTTGTTATGAAATATAAACATGGAAATTCTATCTGTATATCTACACAAGTTGGATGCAGGATGGGATGCAACTTTTGTGCCTCTACAATTGGAGGACTTATTAGAAATCTAACGCCCGGAGAAATGTTATCCCAGATAATGAAAGCACAGGAGCTAATCTCCGAGAGAATTTCTAATGTGGTATTAATGGGAAGTGGGGAGCCTTTTGATAATTTTGATAATGTTATGAAATTTCTTGATATTGTAAATTCAGAGGACGGGTTAAATATTGGCCAAAGGCATATAACTATTTCTACCTGTGGAATTGTTCCTAAAATTATAGAGTTTGCAGATATCAACATTCAAACAACGCTTGCTATTTCATTGCACGCAGCTACGGATGAAATTAGAATGAAAAGTATGCCAATTGCGAACAAATACTCTATAGCAGAAATTATTGAAGCATGTAAATATTACATAAAGAAGACCAATCGAAGAATATCTTTTGAATATGCACTTGTAAGGGACGTAAATGACAGCAAGAAGGATGCAGAAAAGTTAAGTCTGTTATTAAAGGGAATGTTATGCCATGTTAATTTAATTCCAATCAATGAAATAAAAGAAAATAGATTTAAAAGATCTTTAAATGAAAATGTTTCAGAATTTAAGATGGTACTCGATAATAATAATATTCAGACAACAATAAGGAGAGAAATGGGCTTAGATATTAATGCGGCATGTGGACAACTTAGAGTAAGCCACATTAAAAGCGAAAACAATAATAAGGGGGTATAACAATGCTGGGGATTTTATCTGATGTCGGAAATGTTAGAAAAACAAATGAAGACTCAGTAGGTTATTTTGAATGTAATGATATTGCCATCTATGCTGTAGCAGACGGCATGGGCGGACACAATGCAGGAGAGGTAGCAAGTGATCTTGCTATAAATTTTATAATAGAATATATAAAGGAAAATCACAGTAATTTAGATATGGAACAAGTGATTTCTGAAGGTATAAAATCTGCCAATGATAAAATTTATGATATGGCAAGTGGTGATGAATCCCTTAAAGGTATGGGAACAACTATAACAATGTGCATAATAAAACAAAATAAAATGGTTGTTGCAAATGTAGGAGATAGTAGTTGTTACATTGTTAATAATGAAAGAAAATTAATAAAAATAACAAAAGATCATTCACTGGTACAACAGCTTTTAGATAATGGTACTATAACAGAGGAAAAAGCTAGAAATCATCCAAACAAAAATATTATTACAAGAGCCCTTGGAACAAATGAGTCAGTGGAAGTGGATTTATTTGAAGTTGATTTGACAAGTGTAATTAAATGCATTTTGTGTACGGATGGTCTTACTAACGATGTGACTTGTGATGAGATGTGGAATATTATTATGGAAAATGATAATGATTCTAGCTGCAAAGCGTTAGTGGATTTAAGTAAATCTATGGGGGGGAGAGATAACATATCAGTTATCGTATTCGAAGGAGGTTGCACAGATGATAGGAAGAGTACTGGGGAGTAGATATGAGCTACTTGAAAAAATCGGGGAAGGTGGAATGGCAATAGTTTATAAAGCTAAGTGTCGTTTACTTAACCGTTTTGTTGCTGTAAAAATACTTAAAGAAGAATTTTCAAATAATATAGATTTTATGGAAAAGTTTAAAAGAGAAGCAGCATCTGTAGCTAGTCTTTCATCAAATAACATAGTTAATATATACGATGTTGGACATGAAGGGGATATTAACTATATAGTAATGGAGTATATAAAGGGTAAAACCTTAAAACAAATTATTCTCCAAAATGGTAGCCTGGATTCGAGTCTAGTAATAGACTATGGTATGCAAATTGCAAAAGCACTTGAGTGTGCTCACAAAAATAACATTATACATAGGGATATTAAACCTCACAATATTTTAATAACTGAAGATGGAACAGTTAAAGTTACAGACTTTGGTATAGCAAAAGCTGCTAGTTCTGTAACTATGACTAACACTAGCACTGTAATGGGATCAGCTCATTATTTTTCGCCAGAACAAGCTAAAGGAAGTTTTGTGGATTTTAGGACAGACATATATTCCTTCGGAATAGTACTTTTTGAGATGACAACAGGTAGAGTTCCGTATGACGCAGAAAGTCCCGTATCGGTGGCTTTAAAGCATATACAGGAACCAGTTGTGCCACCTAAAAATATAAATGATAGTATTCCTCAAAATTTAAATAAATTAATAGTTAAAGCTATAGAAAAGGAACCTATAAAGAGGTACCAAACTGCTAATGAAATGTATTTAGATTTACAAAGGATACAAAGTAATAGCGCTTATGCTATAGCAACTAATAACAATGAAAATGAGTACACTAGAGTTATGGCACCTGTAAACGTAGCTGACTATGAAAATGAATCTGATTTAAAGAATAGGAAACCAAACGTAAATAAGAAAAACAAAACAAAGATAATAATATCTCTTGCAATAATTATGCTTCTTGTTCTAGGTAGCATCACAGGTATAATATATAAAAATATATTTGCCGGAAATGACAAGGAAAAAGAAGTTTCGCAGCAAATATTAGTGCCTAAAATTATTGGTTTAGATGAGCATGCGGCAAAACAGCTAGTTGAAGGAGAGAATTTGATTTTCACGGTAACCGAAGGAATAAATAGCGATAAACCTGAAGGCTCGGTGGTAGAATGTTATCCAGACGAAGGAACAGAAGCAATTAATGGAGAAGTAAGGGTTAAGACTAGTAAAGGGCCTGAAAGGATTAAAGTACCTTATGTCAAAGGATTTGATCAAATTTCCGCTAAAACTATGATTGAACAAAGAGGGCTATTGCTGAACAATATTACTGAGGATTTTAGTGATTCCAAAGCTGTCGGACTAGTAATAAGCCAAGACCCAGTTCAAGATACTTTAGTTTCAAAAGGTGATAAAGTAAATATAGTAATAAGTAAAGGAGCAAAAGTTATTTTGACAGTGGTTCCAAACTTAATTGATTTATCTGTAAGTGAAGCAGAACGATCACTTCAAAGTTCAAATCTAGTTCTGGGAAATAAAGAGAAAATTGAAACAGAAGACAAAGATCTAGAAGGCAAAATATTAGATCAAAATATTCCAGCAAATACTGAAGTTAAAGAAGGAAGCACAGTAAGTGTTAGTTATTATGTTTATATAGAGGCAGTAAAAGAACAGTATACAGTTCCAAACTTTATAGGAAATGGAACAACAACTGTTAAACAGGCAAGAGAGATAGCAGTAGCAGAAGACATAACCATAAAAGTAACTGGTAAAGATGAAGATATTATTGATTCTCAGGATAAAGCGGCGGGGACTATGGCTGATGTTGGAGATGCTATAACTTTAACTTCTAAGGTAGTTGTACCAGAAGTAAAATCTGAAATACCTTAAAACAATCAAAAGAACAAGGGATTAAAAGCGATATAAAATTTATTTTAAAATACTAAATAAAAGATAAATGATGGAGGATATATGCAAGGAGTAATTACAAAGGGTATAGGTGGACTTTATTTTGTGAAAGTGGAAGACAAAGTGATAGAATGCAAGGCAAGAGGGAAGTTCAGGTATACCGGACTTTCCCCTGTTATTGGTGATAAAGTGGAAATAATGTTAGAGTCGGATGTTAGTAAAGGTGTAATAGAAAAAATTTTTCCAAGAGAAACTGAGATGATACGACCAGTTGTTGCTAATGTCACTCAAGCTTTTGTAGTTTTTTCTTTTAAACAGCCTAATATTAATATGGATTTATTAAATAAATTTTTAGTGCTTTGTGAACACTATAGATTAAAGATAGTTCTTTGTTTAAATAAGTTAGATTTAGCTCCGAAAGTTGATGAAGAACTTATAAAAGAACTTAAAAGTGTGGGTTGCGATATAATATTATTAAAAGCATTAGAGGGGGAAGGACTCCAAGAGCTTAAGACAAGAATAACAAATAATATTTCTGTTTTTTGTGGTCCCTCTGGAGTGGGTAAGTCAACTATATTAAATAGTTTGATTGGAAGAGAAGCTATGAAAACTGGGGATATAAGTAAAAAATCACAAAAGGGTAAGCACACAACAAGGCACAGTGAACTTATTGAATATGAACAAGGATTTTTGCTAGATACCCCGGGGTTTTCATCTTTAAGTTTAGATTTTATAGATAAAGAACAGTTACAGTATTGTTTTCCTGAATTTGAAAAACATACAAGTGAGTGCAGGTTTTCAAATTGTATGCATTATAAAGAACCTAATTGTAAGGTTAAGGAAGCGGTAGAAGCGAGTGAAATTTATACCAATAGGTATAAATTCTATATAAAAACATTAGAAGAAATTATTGCTAGGGGGAATAACAAATGATTAAAATAGCACCATCTATACTTTCAGCTGATTTTTCAAGACTAGGAGAGCATATTAGAGAGCTAGAGGACTTCGGTGCTGATATGATTCATATTGATGTAATGGATGGGATGTTTGTACCTAATATTTCTTTCGGAATTCCTGTTATTAAGAGCATTAGAAAACTAACAAAATTGCCATTTGATGTACATCTTATGATTGAAGAGCCTTCAAGGTTTGTAGAAGACTTTGCAGATGCAGGAGCTGACATCATAACTGTTCATTATGAGGCTGATAGACATATTGATAGAACTATTAATTACATAAAAAGTTTTGGGATTAAAGCAGGAGTTGCATTAAACCCTGCTACGCCTGTAGACACAATTAAGCATCTAATAAGTAATGTTGATATGGTACTTATTATGACAGTAAACCCCGGCTTTGGTGGTCAAAAATATATTAAGTACTGTGCGGATAAAATAAAAGAAGTTAGAGCGCTTTCTAACAAATATAACAGTAAGCTTATGATTCAAGTAGATGGCGGAATTGATGGAACTAATATTTCAGAAGTTGTAAACAGTGGTGCTAATGTAATTGTAGCTGGATCAGCTGTTTTCAAAAATGATGAAATTGAGAAAAATATAAAAGTTTTAAAAGCAGGAATTTAACATGAAGGTTGTTATAGTATCAGGAGGGAAACCACCTTCTAAGGAACTTCTTACAAAAAAAATCAGGTTCGATACATTTTTAATTGCAGCGGACAGTGGTGCTAATTGCCTTTATGAATATAATATCATGCCTCATTTACTGCTAGGAGATTTTGATTCTATTAATAAAAAAGTATTAGATTATTTTGAAAAAAACAATTGTATTATAGATATTTATCCTAAAGAAAAGGATTTTTCTGATACGGAAATTGCAGTTAAAAAAGCAATAAGCATGAAACCAAGTGAAATAGTATTACTAGGGTGTACGGGAACAAGAGTTGACCATTTACTCGGAAATATTGGTATGCTTAAAATTTGCATGGAACATGGCGTTTATGCCTATATTGTGGACGAATACAATGATATTAGGTTATCTAACACCACAACTTCATTAAATGGCGTAGTAGGCCAAATTTTCTCGGTGCAAGCTTATGGAGATGAAGTAATTGGGTTAACTATTGAAGGTGCAAAATATCCGCTGAATAATTATAATTTAAAAATTGGCGAGAGTGTAACTATTTCAAATGAGTTTGTATCAACTCTGGTTAAACTTAAATTTAAAGCTGGAACACTTATGATAATATTATCATGTGATTAATATTTATATAAAAACATAATTCATTATTAGAAAAGTATATATTATGCCAGATGAAGGTGTAATAATATACTTTCTTTTTTTGTATCATTAGGGATAGTAAATCATATAATAGTATTGGAATACTTTGGGAGGGGAACAACTTATGAGAAGGCATTATAAGCGTTTAGGAAATCAGCTTGGAGTAATTGTTACCTGCGTAGGAATAGGGGTTATATCAGTAGTATTAGTTCCATTCTGGTTGTGGCTAATTGCAGCGGGAGGAGGAATAGTTTACTGTGGCTTTACTATAATGAATCACAATAATCATTGTTAGTGATATGTATTTAACTTTTGGGAGGGAATAGAAATGAAAATTATGGCTATCAAATTGCCGAGATTTCTGTCACGAATCATTAATTTTATTTTGAGAAGATAACATAGAAATATAGAATAAAAAATGCAGCATATAGCTGCATTTTTAATTTCATAATTATATTGCACGTTGTACTTTACCAGAACGAAGACATCTAGTACAAACATGAATAGATTTAGGCGTTCCGCTAACTATAGCTTTAACTTTTTGAATATTTGGAGCCCATTTTCTTTTTGACTCACGATGTGAGTGACTGTATTGGCTACCTGAAATAACACCTTTATTACATATATCGCATTTTCTTGACAATGAAAACACCTCCTTAAGCCTACGAAGAATAATCTTCTCGATTCAAACACAAATTATTGTAACATAAATTAGACTAATCTTGCAAGTGAAATACAAATTTAAAAGTATTTTAAGTAATTATAAAAACAATTTTCTTGAATAAATTAGTATTATAATATAAAATAATCTATATAGCGGTATAAGGAGGAGTTACAATGAAAGGTAATATTATGAAAGATAATGGAACTATATATTATTCAGAGGAGGCTTTAGCTAACATAGTTGGCATTTCTACTATGGAATGTTATGGAGTTGTTGGCATGGCATTAAAAGACGCTAAGGATGGGTTTTGGCAGTTAATTAAGAGTGATGGTTTAAATAGAGGTGTTAAAATCCATTCTAAGGAGAATCAACTATTTATTGAATTATATATAATAGTTGCATATGGTACAAAAATCTCTATAATAGCAAATAATATAATTAAAAAAATAAAATATAATGTTGAAAATTATACTGGACTGACAGTTGCATCAATAACAGTAAACGTCCAAGGTGTAAGGGTCTAAGGAGGTATTGATAGTGGAACACTTAAAAATTAACGGACAACAATTCCGGAATATGTTAATAAACGCATCTAATAGATTAGAAGCAGAAAAAGAATATGTGAATGCACTAAATGTATTTCCAGTGCCAGATGGAGATACAGGTACTAATATGTCAATGACATTTAAAGCAGCGGTTTGTGAAATTGAAGAGATGACAACTGAGTCTATTTCTGAGATATCGCAAAAACTAGCTAGAGGCGCGCTTATGGGCGCAAGGGGCAATTCAGGAGTAATACTATCACAGATATTTAGAGGCATTGGTAAGGGGCTTGAGGGTCTTTGCGAAGCGACTGCAGAAGAATTTGCTAAGAGCATATTAGAAGGTGCTAATTATGCATATAAGGCTGTAATGAGGCCCACTGAAGGAACTATTTTAACTATCATTAGAGCTGCTGGTCATAGTGCAGTTGATAATAAAACATCTAGCGTAGTTACACTTATGCAGGATATATGCAAGGATAGTAAAATTATGCTGGATAAAACTCCAGATATGCTTCCGGCATTAAAACAAGCGAATGTAGTTGATGCAGGCGGAATGGGACTTCTAATACTATTTAAAGGTATGTATGAATGCTTAAATAGTAATATGCAAGCTACGATAAATAAACTGCAAACCCCAAGTTCTGAACCAGAAATAGTATCACCTGGAGCATCAGGTATGCCAGTTCATATAGAATTTGGGTATTGCACTGAACTTTTAGTTATAGCTGAAGATGTTGATACAAATAAATTAAAGAGTTATTTAGAAAAAATTGGAGACTCAATGGTTGTGGTTGCACAGGATGAATTTCTTAAAATTCATATACACACAAATGATCCTGGGCTAGTACTTTCAAAAGCGGTAACACTAGGAGAACTTTCTAAAGTTAAAATTGAAAATATGAGAGAACAACATAAAAATTTATTAGGCCTTAATTATGAAGAAATTGTTGAAACTGAAGCAGAACATATTGCCCAAAATAAAAAATATGGATTTATATCTGTTGCACTAGGCGAAGGTATTAAAAACATTTTTGAAGATTTAGGTGTGGATGTTGTAATACAAGGCGGTCAAACTATGAATCCAAGTATCCAGGACATATTAGATGGTATAAATAAAATTAATGCAGAAAACATATTTGTATTACCAAACAATAAGAATATAATTATGGCAGCATTACAAGCGGCCGAACTGTCAGATAAAAATGTGATAGTTATTCCTTCTAAAACTATACCTCAAGGAGTAACGGCTGTAACAATGTTTAACGCAGAGGTCAGCGTAGAGGAAAATGAAAATACATTAAAAGAAGCAATTAAAAATGTTGCAACAGCTTCTGTAACATTTGCTGTTAAGGATACTGAGTCAGATGGTAAGATGATAAAAGAAGGAAATATTTTAGGATTAGTTGAGCAAAACATTAAAGAGGTTGGAACAGATATTTATAAAGTCTGTGAATTAATTATAGACAGTATGATCACCGAGGATAGCGAGCTCATTACAATTTTCTATGGAGAAGACTGTAATTCAAGTGAAGTTTCGGATTTCATTTCTGAGCTTGAACTTAAATATCCAGATATAGACATTCAACATTATGATGGAAAACAACCATTATACTATTTTATTGCTTCAGTAGAATAAAAGCCCTAGGGCTTTTTTTTCTTATATAATTTAAAATCTTATTTTTGGAGTGGTATTTGTGGAAATTTATAGCGATATAAAATATATAAAAGGCGTCGGACCTAAAATGGCTGAAATTTTAAATAAGTGTGGAATTTTTAATGTGTTAGATCTGCTATTGTATTTCCCGCGAGATTATGAACAGGTGTCAGTAGGGAAAAGCATTTTAGAATGCGTTGCAAGTGAAAAAATAATTGTAGAGTGTACTGTTTTAGATATATTAAGAGACCTTAGATTAAAAAATAATAAAACTCTTTCTACAATAGTTTTTTCTCAAGATGGAAACAAATTCAAGGGCAAATGGTTTAATCAAACTTATGCAAAAAATAGTTTTAAAATATCTAATAAATACATAATTACAGGTAAAGTGGATAAATTCAGGGAAGAAATTACAATTATGAATCCCAAAATAGTAAAAAACACTTCAATGGATACAAATACAATTATAGCTGTGTACCCGCTTAAAAATAATATTACTAATAGCTTTTTTAATAAAATCATATCAGATGTGCTTTGTAACGTTGAAATAACAGAGAATTTACCGCAGTGGATACTTGAAAAATATAAGTTTTGTTCTCTAGATGAGGCTACTCGAAATATTCATAGCCCTAAAAATTTACAACTTCTAAATGAATCAAAAAGGAGGCTTAAATTTCAAGAACTATTCAATTATTCATTAAAAATATTGATGCTTAAAGAATTTATAAAATTTCATAATGAAGGCATTGTGTTTAAAATAGCTCCAGAACTTATTATTCTAAAGAAGCTACTCCCTTTTGAGCTAACGAGTGCACAAAGTAAAGTTGTAAGGGAAATACTGATAGATCAAAAGAAGGATAGAGGTATGAACAGACTTTTACAAGGAGACGTTGGAAGTGGTAAAACTATAGTTGCTATAATTACTATGTTTAATGTGGTGAAAAATGGTTACCAAACTGCGCTTATGGCACCAACTGAAATATTAGCAAAGCAACATTACGAAGAAATTAAAAAGGTTTTAAATGATTTTCCGCTTGAAATACAGATATTAAGTGGAAGCACATCACCAAAAAATAAAAAAATAATTAAAGAGAAGCTAAGAAACGGAAATATTGATATAATTATTGGAACGCACGCACTTATCGAAGATAATGTAGAATTTAATAATTTAGGAATGATTGTTACTGATGAGCAGCATCGTTTTGGAGTATCGCAAAGAAATAGATTTTCTAATAAAGGTAAAAGTATAGATATACTTGTAATGACAGCTACTCCTATCCCAAGAACTTTATCATTATATTTATATGGTGATTTAGATGTATCTATTATAGACGAATTGCCACCAGGAAGACAGAAGATTGATACGTCTTATGAAAGTATGGGATCTAGCGGACATGTGTATGAGTTTGCACTAAGTGAAATCAATAAGGGAAGGCAAGTTTACATCGTTTGTCCGCTTGTAGAGGAAAATGAAGAAATGAAGCTCAGCTCAGTCCAAGTGCTTTATGAAGAATTAAAAGAAAAATATTTCAGCAATATAGAAATAGGAATGATATATGGTAAAATGAATGGTAAACTTAAAATTGAAATTATGGAAAAATTCAAAAATGGAGAGATTAAGGCATTGATTTCAACTACTGTAATTGAAGTGGGGGTAAATGTACCTAATGCTACAATTATGATAATTGAAAACTCAGAAAGATTTGGGCTTGCACAACTCCATCAACTTAGAGGAAGAGTAGGAAGAGGCGAACATAAGTCCTATTGTATACTGCTGGCTAAAATAACAAGTAGCATAGTGAAAAGAAGACTAGATATACTTATAAAAAGTAATGATGGTTTTTTTATAGCTGAAGAAGATTTAAAGACTAGAGGTGGGGGAGAGTTATTTGGATTTAGGCAACATGGTGAATCAGGTTTAATTTTAGCTGATGTAATTGAAGATATTAATATTTTTAAATTAGCAAATAGTGAGGCGAAAAAATTAATAGAAAGCGATGACAGCGAAGACAAAAAGATAAAAAACAAAATAATAGAAAAAATAGAACAAAGTTCTAATTATATATGTTTTAATTAAGGGGAATATCTTTGTATAAATTACGTATATATGATAAAATATTATGAAAACTGGCTTAAATGGAGGAATAGACATATGAGAATTATTGCAGGAAGTGCAAGAGGAAGAAAGATAATATCCCCTATTGGTATGGGAACGCGCCCTACATTAGATAGAATAAAAGAATCCATGTTTAGTATAATACAAAATAAAATAAGAGGTTCCATTGTGGTTGATATGTTTTCGGGCACCGGTAGTTTAGGTCTTGAGGCGGCAAGTAGAGGAGCTGACATGTGTTATTTAATTGATATGGGGGATACTACATTTGAAATGTTACAAAACAATGTAGATAATCTAAAGTTTAGTGAAAAATGTAAATGTTTTAAAGGTGATACATATAAATATATGCAACAGTTTGCAGATGATAAAATGGTATTTGATTTAATTTTCATAGATCCACCATATGCAAAAGACATGATTCCACCAGCCATTGAAATTATTGCGACAAATGGGCTTTTAAGTAAAGATGGACTTATTGTTTGTAAAATAGATTCTGCAGAAGAAGTATATCAAGGGAACTCTATTATTAACCTTTCTGACTTGAGAAAATATGGTAATACTACCGTGCTGATTTACGAATATAAGGAAAGTTAATAATTATTAAATTTACTAAAGGAAAAGTGGAGGCATAACATGAAAAAAGCAATTTGCCCTGGAAGTTTCGATCCAATAACCAACGGACATTTAGATATTATTGAGAGGGCGTCTAGAGTCTTTGATGAATTAATTGTAGGAGTACTAGTTAATCCAGAGAAAGAAAATCTCTTTTCTGCTGATGAGAGAGTACTGCAAATAAAAAAACTAGTGAAAGAATTGCCCAATGTAAAAGTTAAAAAGTTTAGTGGCTTACTTGTCAATCTAATGAATGAAGAAGGCGCTGGGGTTATTATAAAAGGCCTTAGGGCTGTTTCGGATTTTGAATATGAGTATCAAATGGCATCAATGAATAATAAATTGGATCCAAGTAAAGAAACTATGTTTATGATGACAAAAGCAGAATATTCATATCTAAGTTCTTCATCAGTTAAACAGGTTGCAATGTTTGGTGGTTGTATTAAAGGATTAGTACCAGATGAAATTATTCCGGATATTATTAGGAAAATGAATTCTAAATAGGGGGATAAGTATGGATGTTATAAAGCTTTTAGATTATCTACAAGAAATTATAGAGAGCTCGTCTAAAATACCTGTTACGGGTAAGGCAGTTATAAACAAAAGAGAAATATTAGATATAATTGATCAAATTATAAATCATATGCCAGATGAGTTTAAGAAGGCGGAGTGGATCTGTGATGAAAAAGAGCGGATTCTTGTTGATGCTAAAAATCAAGCAAAGATTTTTGAGGAAGAGACTATTGACAAAATAAAAAGAAGAGTTGAAAAGCAAGACTTAGTTAAAGAAGCTCAAATAAGAGCTGAAGAAATTATTGCCGCAGCTCAAAGAGATGGTAAAATTATGCGCCTGGGTGCTAAAGACTATGCAGATGAAATATTATCTCAATTAGACAAAGAAATAGAAGCAAAAGGACAGCAAATGGCACATAATATTAAAGAGGATGTTCAAGAGTTCCTAATCTCAATTCAGGGACAAGTTACAAGCACAACAACTTCAATAAGAGAAAATGTAAAAGAACTAAGAAGTATGAAATAGTTTAATTAAATTTGCAAGAAATATGGGGATAATAAAAGTAAGCAAAATAATAATATATAAATTACTATTGCTATATATACTACTGTTATTGAAGGTTAAAATAGAAGTGGTATTTAGGAATACATAGTATAAAATTATTGATAAAGTTGAAGAAATTATTGCTTGAATAAATTTTCGGACCACGTATTTTTTCATTGATACATTATATTTATATGTATAACTATAAACCTGGGATATAATAGACAAACCACTAAAAGCAATTAAAAAACTTAGTACTGGAAGTTTTACAATTAGACTTGAATTACTAGATGATATTAAATTGCAACCATTAGTTACCTCTAGCATTCCGAGGATTAAACCTTCTATAAAATCGTTAGAAAAGCCAAGAATTAAAGAAAGCTTATTAAGGACAATGTGAAATATGACATTGTCTTTTATTATTCCAGTAATTACTGAGAATACTACTATGAAACCACCTATGTTTAAGGAGTTCTTTATGGCATCTTCAATACTGTTTTTAAATGTTATACCAAAATTTATATTTGTGTTTGGGTGTTTTTGAGAGTTATTGCTCATGACTTTACCAAAGGTATTCTTTGATGGAAGAATAAACCCCATAAATATGCAGGATAAAATATTAGCAAGTAACAATATATAGCCTATTTTATTACTTGACATCATAGAAGCACCTACAGTACCTATAATAAATAGGGGACTTGCATTAGATGCAATATTAAGCAATCTTTCGCAGGTATTTAAGTCTATTATTTTCTTTTCATACAAATCGCAAGTATACCGTGCGCCCAAAGGATAACCACAAAGCACACTTACTATGAGTGCGATAGTAGATTCCTTTGGCAGTTTTAGAGGTTTACAAATTAGGTTGCCTAGGAGTTTAGAATAAATATTAATACCATCGTAGTTTATTATAATATTTATTAGAACTAAAAATGGGAAAAGCGAAGGGAAAACTGCGTTGAAAAATAATTTTGCTCCAGATATAGTGTAGCGAATACAGATATTTGGGTTAAGTATCATCTGAAGAATAACAATAGAACAAATTATTGTTATTAAAAGATTTATCTTTAAAGTTTTTAATAGTTTAAATAATAAAAATATTATAGAAATTAATAATATAACTAATAGTAACTTCAAGTCTAAACCCCTTTTTAATAGTATTCAATTAAATATATTTTAAAGTATGTAGACTTATGTACTTTAAATAATAATTTTTAATATAATATCTGTTAAGGGGGAGTAGACTTTATCTTTAATCTACAATTATAGGCGATATTAGATAATCACTATTATAAGTTAAACTATTATTTATAAGGCTGTAAGCTCCTGTAGATTGAATATCTAACTTTAAGGTTTCGCAAATATTTTTAGGAATTTTAGTATATAGTGGAATGCTACTGTTAGATTTTATAGATTTTAGAATTGATTTTCCCTTAGAGTTAAAACCTAAAACACGCGCATAAGGGCAAGGCATTGCTCTTAATTTTTTTGTGTCGAAGTCATCAAATCCTATAAAGTATTGACATAAGATTCTACTAAGCCTTGTGTAAGTATACCGTCTGCTTTTCATATCTTCTAGCGCACTAGAGTAGCTTATGTTGTTTTGCAGGGATTTGATAATCTTATTATGTAGACCCTCAGACACATCTGGTAAGTTCACTAAAGAGTTTTTTGATGTTAGACATTTGTATTTTATGTAAGGAAACATGGCATCTTCAAATGTAAATTTATAATTATTAGTGTACAAATTTTGGATTTCAGCTAATACCGAATTTGGAACGTGCCCTTTGAGTTTATTCACTGAGCCGTTTTCTTTCATAAACTTTCTTATAGCAGTAGCACTTGAAAATTCTGTCTGTAAATCATCACTATTAAAAGAGGCTCCTTCTCTTTTTAATGTGTATGGAGTAATAGAGCTATTTAATTTAATTAAGCTTTTACAGTATTCAATACCTAGTATGTTGTTAGAGGAATTTAAAAAATCATGAAATAATGTGCTTGACATGCGGCTCTTTGAATTTATTAAATAATCATAAAGTGCATTAGCTCTAGCAGTAGGGTAACCTATTCCCTTAGATAGATAAGTTTTTAATAATAATTTAAAAGCAATAGGTTCATTAGACAATATGTTGGAGATACTATTTATATCGTAAATATCACCATGCTCAGAGCCAAAGCAAACACTATCCACTACTCCTAAGCTATTTAAAAGACTCATAGCGCCATACGAAAAAAATTCTGCTGAAGATACACTGTAAATAGTTGGTAGCTCTATTACTAGATCTACTCCACTGTTTAAAGCCATCTTAGTTTTTGTCCATTTGTCCACAGTAGACGGGATTCCACGTTGAGCAAAATTTCCGCTCATAACACTAATAAGGACATCACTATTTGTGAGATCTTTTGTTTTATTGATATGATATAAGTGCCCGTTATGTAATGGGTTATACTCAACAATTATACCGGAAATATTCATTGAATCACCTCCTAACAGCTATTATATAATATAAAACAAATAAATAAAAGCACGTATATTGAGAGGTAAAAAAATAGAAGCAATATTCGTAATATTATATAAACAAAGCATTTTACGTTTTTTGTTGAAATGTATAGTGAAAAAGGAGTATATTGATAGTGTACACAAGTCAATAATAACAGAGAGGAGAAACAAGAATGACATTTATAGAAAAGATATGTAAAAGAGCACAAAAAGATATAAAGAGAATTGTACTTCCAGAAGGGGAAGAAGAAAGAACTATAAAAGCTAGTGAAACAATTAATAAAAATTCAATAGCTAAGGTTATATTGGTAGGTAATAAAAGTGCAATACAAAAAAAAGCAGCTGAACTCGAGGTTGATATTTCTGGAGTAGAAATTGTGGATCCAGCTACTTCTGAAAAAACTGATGCTTATGCAAAGGAATTTTTTGAATTAAGAAAACACAAAGGAATGACTGTAGAAAAAGCATCGGAGACAGTAAAGGATACAATGTATTTTGGAACAATGATGGTTAAAATGGGAGACGCTGATGGATTAGTATCAGGAGCAATACATGCTACAGGGGATTTACTAAGACCTGGAATGCAAATCATTAAAACTGCACCAGGAATTAAGGTTGTTTCAAGTTTCTTTATAATGGAATTACCAAACAATGAATATGGAGAAGATGGACTGCTTTTATTTGCAGATTGCGCAGTTAATCCAAATCCTAACTCAGAGGAATTAGCTTCTATAGCTATAAGTACTGCAGAAAATGCAAAACTTTTATGTAAATTTGAACCTAAGGTTGCAATGCTATCTTTTTCATCCATGGGAAGTGCGAAGCATGAATTAGTTGATAAAGTAGTAAAAGCTACCGAAATTGCAAAAAATGCTAGACCAGACTTACAAATTGATGGTGAGCTTCAGTTAGATGCAGCTATTGTACCAAGTATAGGAAAATTAAAAGCACCAAGTAGTGCTGTAGCTGGAAATGCAAATGTTTTAGTGTTCCCAGATTTACAATCTGGAAATATTGGATACAAATTAGTTCAAAGATTTGCAAAAGCACAAGCTATTGGACCTGTAAGTCAAGGATTTGCAAAGCCTATAAATGATTTATCAAGAGGATGCAGTGTAGAAGATATAGTTAATGTTGTTGCAGTAACAGCAGTTCAAGCTCAAATTCAAAAATAGTTTTATACAATAAATATTTAAATACATAAGATTTAGGAGGCGAATTCAATGAAAATACTTGTTATAAATTGTGGAAGCTCATCGTTAAAATATCAATTGATAAACATGGAAAATGAAGAATGTTTAGCAATTGGATTAGTAGAAAGAATAGATATAGAAGGATCAAAATTAACTCAAAAGGCTAAGGGTGAAAAATATATAATTGAGCAGCCAATGAAAGACCATACAGATGCCATTAGATTAGTACTTGGAGCGCTTGTAGACGTAGAGCATGGTGTTATTAAAGAATTATCAGAAATAGGTGCTGTGGGACATAGAATCGTTCATGGCGGAGAAAAATATGCAGGATCAGTTATAGTTACTGATGAAGTAATGAAAAACCTAGAAGAATGTTCAAAACTTGCACCACTTCACAACCCAGCTAATATAATTGGAATTAATGCTTGTAGTGCTTTAATGCCGAATATTCCAATGGTAGCTGTATTTGATACCGCATTTCATCAAACAATGCCAGAAGTTGCATATATATACCCACTTCCATATGAGCTTTATACAGAAAATAGCATTAGAAAATATGGATTCCATGGTACATCTCATGACTATGTTTCAACTAAAGCTGCAGAAATGATGGGTAAGGATATAAAAGATTTAAAATTAATTACTTGTCACTTAGGAAATGGAGCAAGTATTTGTGCGGTACAAAATGGTAAATCAGTAGAAACAAGTATGGGATTTACTCCACTTGAAGGAATAGCTATGGGAACTAGGTGTGGAAGTATAGACCCAGCTATATTAATATATATAATGCAAGAATTAAACTTAACAATTGATGAAGTAAATGATATGATGAATAAAAAATCTGGAGTACTAGGAATATCCGGAATAAGCAGTGACTTTAGAGATATAGAAACAGCTGCATGGGAAGATGGGAATCATAGAGCTCAGTTAGCACTTGATGTATTTACTTATAAAGTTAAGAAATTCATAGGTTCTTATGCTGCAGTAATGGGTGGCGTAGATGCTATTATATTTACAGCTGGACTTGGTGAAAACTCTCCAGAAACAAGAGAAACTATTTGTGAAGGGTTGGAATTTTTGGGAGCGGTTTTAGATAAAGCTAAAAATAAGGTTCGTGGAAAATCTGTAGAAATAAATACAGAAGATTCTAAAACTAAAATATTTGTTATACCAACTAATGAAGAATTAGTAATTGCAAGAGATACTGAATCTTTAATAAAATAAATCATTGCTAATTTCTATGATAAATAATTCTTGACTTTTTACTCCATTCTTTATATAATAGTCTGTGTTTGATGTAAGTAAAAAAGAATTTAGTTAGGAGGGACATGAAGCTTTGCTCGAGCTGTATAATTTCATTATACAATGTATAAAGATTTTTTTTATATGAGAAAAAACTAAATGGTATTTGGTTTTTCAGAGTGGATATTATGGTAATAGATGTTTCAGAAATATTTGGTAATAAAAACAGAAGGAAAGAAATTCATTTAGATTTTCAAAAGGATAAGTTTTGGTATGATAATGAGTTTATACAATTCTCTAAACCGGTTGTGCTAAATTTGATTTTCGATCCTATTGATCATGAAATGGAGTTAACTGGAAGTATTGAGACAGAACTGTTACTTGAGTGTTCTAGATGTCTTGAGACCTTTTCACATTCAATAAATATTGAATTTAATGAAAGATTGTCGAAAACTCTACATAGCGAAGATGAGGATATTATTTTTATTAAAGATGATAGATTAGATTTAAATGAGATTGTGGAAAATAATATCATTTCAATGTTGCCTATAAAAAAACTTTGCAATAAAGATTGTAAAGGGTTATGTCATCAGTGTGGAATTAATTTAAATCATAATACATGCAAATGTGAAATTGATGATATTGATCCAAGATTTGCAAAGTTAAAAAATATGTTTTCAACTGATTAAGGAGGTGTTACAATGGGAAATCCAGCTAGAAAATTTTCTAAAGGTAGAAGAGATTCTCGAAGAGCGCAAACATTTAAACTTGGTTTACCAGGAATAGTTGAGTGTCCTCAGTGTCACGATATGAAACTTGCTCACAGAGTATGTAAAAACTGTGGATATTACAAAAATAGAGAAGTTATTGCAATGGAAGCAAAATAAAAAGAAAGTCGAAAGACTTTCTTTTTATTTTTTTAGTAAATTATATTCAACATGATATTAATAATACTAGGAATACTTGCACATTATAGTATATAATATAAATATATATATTTATATGGCAAATTCAAAGTGAGGGTTTAAAATGGTAGTTGTTGTAGATGGAATGGGTGGAGATTTTTCTCCGGATGCTGTGGTTTGTGGTTGCGTTGAAGCTATTAAAGAATATGATATAGATATTCTAATAACTGGCCCTTATGATTTGATTAAAGAGGAGTTGGATAAGTACAACTATGATCCTAATAAAATAAAAATCATTGATGCTAAAGAAGTTATTAGCACGAGTGAGCATCCAGTTATGGCTATTAAACGAAAAAAAGATTCTAGCCTCGTAAAAGCACTGAATCTTGTGAAAGGTGGAGAAGCAGATGCTGTTATATCTGCTGGAAGTTCTGGTGCTTTTTTAGCAGGATGTACTCTTATAGTAGGAAGAATAAAAGGAATAGATAGACCAGCTTTAGCACCTGTGATGCCTGGAAAAAAAGGGCCTTTTATGATAATTGACTGTGGAGCTAATGCAGAGTGTAAACCACATTATTTAGTACAATTCGGACTTATGGGTAAAACCTATTTTGAAAATATTCTAAAAATAAATAACCCATCTGTAGGCATTGTGAACATAGGGACTGAAGAAGAGAAGGGTAATGAACTTTCCAAGTCAGCTCATCAACTATTGAAGGTGGCAAATTTAAATTTCGTTGGCAATGTGGAAGCTAGAGAAATCCCAACGGGGGATATTAATGTGCTTGTTTGCGATGGTTTTGTAGGAAATGTAATTTTGAAACTATATGAAGGTGCAGTTGCTAATATATTTGATATATTAAAAACAGGCATAATGAGCTCTTTTAGAACTAAGCTTGGGGGAATGTTACTAAAACCAGTATTCAAAAAGTTTAAGAAAGATTTTGACTATAAAGAATATGGTGGAGCTGCTTTTTTAGGAGTGAATGGAATTTGTATAAAAGCACATGGTAGTTCAGATGCTAAAGCTTTTAAAAATGCCATAAAACAGGCTACAATATTTTATGATAATAAGGTTGTAGATAAATTGAAATTAGAAATAGAAAAGCTAGCTGTGCAAGAAAAAGCTAATAGTTAATAGTTAATAAGAAATAAAGGAGGTGAAGATATAATGTTTGAAAAAATCAGAACCACTATAGCATCACAATTAAGCATCGATGAAGAAGAAATAAAAATGGAATCATCTTTTATGAATAATTTAGGCGCGGATTCTCTTGATATTGTAGAGCTTATAATGGCACTTGAAGAAGAGTACGATATAGAAATTCCTGACGAAGATGTTGAGAAAATCACCACAGTGGGTGATGTAGTAGAATATATTAAAGGCCATTCTGAAGAATAATAAAAGACCCGCATTACAGCGGGCCTTTAACTTTTTGGAGTTTATTTTTGAATTTACTACTATTTTGAATTTACTACTGTTTTGAAGTAAGTTGAATAATAAACTTGAATAATTTTTATTAAAAGGAGCAATTATTATGAAGAGTAATATAAACTTACAACAATTAGAGGAAAAACTAGGATTGAATTTTAGTGATAAGGAGTTACTAAAAGTGGCAATAACTCATAGTTCCTATGCGAATCAAAAAAGAAAGGTCGAATTCAACGAAAGACTTGAATTTTTGGGGGATTCTGTATTGCAACTTATAATATCTGAATACTTATACTGTCATTTTACTGAAAAGCCTGAAGGATATCTAAGTAAAATCAGGTCTCTAATTGTTTGTGAAAATTCATTGTGTGATATCGGAAATGAATGGGAACTTGGAATGTATATGAACATGAGCAAAGGTGAAGAAATTACCGGGGGTAGAAATAGAGTTTCAATATTGGCAGATTGTGTAGAAGCAATAATAGCTGCTATATACTTGGACAAAGGAATAGAATATTCTAAGACCTTTATACTTAATAATTTTAGTGGGACAATTGAGAAAGCTGTTAGCAATGAGGTTATTTTAGATTATAAGACTAAGATTCAAGAAAAATTACAGCAAAATGGAGAACTGGATATTAGTTATGAACTTGTGAAATTTGAGGGACCACCACACAAAAGAAAGTTTTTCGTGGATTTATTAATAGATCAAAGCGTAAAAGGTTCAGGGCAAGGCTATAGTAAAAAAGAAGCAGAACAAAATGCAGCTAAAGAAGCTATTTCGAGGCAGGGGTGGTTGCATGAGTAATTTGCATTATATTATTCCGATTTTTGTTCCGCATGAAGGATGCCCACATGAATGTGTATTCTGTAATCAAAATAGCATAACGGGTACAAAAGAAAATGTTGATGCAATGTATGTTGAGAACACAATAAATGAATATTTAAAAACAATAAAAAGTAGTGATGCCGTTATTGAGGTGTCCTTCTTCGGTGGGACTTTTACAGCTATAAATATGGAAAAGCAAATAGAACTTTTAACTGTTGCTAAGAAATTTAAAGACAATAATAAAATAAAATTCATTAGGTTATCTACAAGACCGGATTATATTGATGATAATATTTTATTAAATCTTAAAAAATACTCTGTAGATATTATAGAACTTGGAGTTCAATCGTTGGATGCGCAGGTGTTATTAAAATCTGGAAGGGGGCATACTTCCCTAGATGTAAAAAATGCATCAAAACTTATTAAGAAGTATGGGTTTACTTTAGGACTACAAATTATGATAGGCCTACCTGGAGATGATATAAATAAGGATATAGACACAGCTAGAGGCGTTATTGCTCTTAAACCAGATAATTGTAGAATTTACCCTGCCCTTGTAATTAAAAATACACCAATGGAGAGCATGTATAAAAAAGGAACCTTTGTTCCGTATTCATTAAGTGAAGCGGTAAATATAAGCAAAATTATTTATATTATGATGATTGTAAGCAATGTAAATGTAATTAGAATAGGATTACAACCCACTGCGGAGATTTCCGAAGGTAATGACCTAGTCTCCGGACCATTTCATCCTGCATTTAGAGAACTTGTTGAGGGCAGTATATATAATGATTTGTTATACTATGTCATCACGAATAATGTAAATAGTAACATTACATTAAATAAGATTTTAGTAAAAATTAATCCCAAAGATATATCTAAACTTTACGCTAATGGTAAAAGCTTTTTTAATGAGATAAAAAAGCGAATAAATACAATTTGCATAGAGGTATCACAAGATAATTCTATACAACTGGGGAGCATTGGTGTATGCATAGGGAGTGAATATATTAGTATGACTATATATGAATATGCATCCATGAAGTATAAAGAATAGCTATAAATTGATATTTTCATGAAAATGATTTAAAATAGAGAATAGAATAAAATTCGAAATATGAGGTGAAGTATGAGTAGAAAAAAAAGAGCTAAAAACCAAAAGGTATTGATTTATACCATAGTAATAATTTTTACATTAAGTTTTGTATTGCCAATGTTATTTAGGTAAAATAGGAGAGTGTTTCCATGTTCTTAAAATCTATTGAAATTAGAGGATTTAAATCATTTGCAGATAAAACGGAATTAACATTCAAGAAGGGAATTACGGCAGTAGTAGGCCCTAATGGTAGTGGTAAAAGCAATATATCTGATGCTGTCAAATGGGTCCTCGGAGAACAGAGTGTTAAAAATCTACGGGGAGATAAAATGGAGGACGTGATATTCGCAGGCACACAGTTTAGAAAACCGGTTAGCCTTGCACAGGTTTCCCTTACTCTAGATAATAGTGACAGCATGCTGGATATCGATTACTCTAATGTCACCATATCCAGAAGATTATATCGCTCTGGGGAAAGTGATTATTTAATAAATAATACGTCTTGTAGATTAAAAGATGTTCAACAGCTTTTTATGGATACGGGTATTGGGAAAGAAGGATACTCAATTATTGGTCAAGGCAAAATTGATGCAATCTTAAGTGGGAAAACTGATGATAGAAGAAAACTATTTGAAGAGGCTGCAGGGATTGTAAAATTTAAGACAAGAAAAGAAGAAGCACAAAAGAGATTGGACAGTACAGAGAATAATATGGTTAGAATAAACGATATTTTAAGTACTTATGAAGAAAGATTAGAACCGTTAATGAAAGAAAGTGAAAAGGCTAAGAAGTTCTTAAAGTTCTTTGAAGAGTTAAAAAGCAAAGAAGTTAGTATTATTGTTGATTTTATAAATAAAGTTGAAGAAAATATGAAAACTTTACAGGGTCAATGTGCTAAATTAAATGTTGAAGTTATAAATTTTACAGATGAAAAAAATAGGGTGAGAATCGATAGCGAATACTGGAAGGACGAATTTGAAAAATTCGAAACTAAAAATCAGGAGGAAAAACAGGCATATTATAATAATAAGCTTATTTACCAAAATAATACTTCTGAAATAAATATTCAAAATGAGAGGATGCTAAATTTAGATAAAATCATCCATAAAACTTCAAATGATAGTGATGACATTCTTAAAAAGCTTCAAGTTGTTAAATCTAATTTGGGCAAACTCGAGGAGTCTTCTAATAATATAAAAAACACTCAAGTAGAAATACAAAAAAAAATTGGTAGTGAAGAGATAAAAATTCTAAACATTCAAGAAAACATAAAAGTTCAAAGTGATGAAGCTATAAATCTAAAAGAAGAAGAACAGTTTGTAATTGGAAGAAATATGGAGATTAGCAATAAATTATTAATTTCAAACAATAACATAGAAAGTGCCCAGAAAAGATTAGTTTTTTTAGTGAATACCATCGAAAATATTGATGGAGAAGTAAAAACAAATACTAGTACAAAAATAAATTATCAAAAACAAGTAGAACAAGTCAAAAGTAAAATAGTGGATTGTGAATTAGTGATTAATAAAAACGAGCAAAATCTCGATAAACTTCAAACCATTTTAGAAAACGACGAAACGATCATGAAAAACTGTAATATTAAAGTTAGTAAAACAGAAGCTAATTTTAACGTGCTGACAAGCCTAGAAAAAAAGTTTGAAGGCTATAACAAGTCGGTGAAAAATTTAATGGAGCATATAGATGCTCGTAAGGTAGGGAGTGTTTCTGAGTGTTTCATACTTGGAGAGGTTATAAAGGTTGAAAAAAGATTAGAGGTAGCAATAGAAATAGCCTTGGGTGGTTCTATATCACACATAATAACAAAAGATGAAATTGTAGCAAAAACATTAATCAATTATTTGAAGGGGCATAGTTTAGGAAGAGCAACATTTCTGCCTTTAAATATTATTAGAGGTAAAAAACTTAATATTTCAAATGAAACGATAAATCATATTGGTTTTGTTGGAATTGCAAGTGATCTTATAGCTTATGATGAGAAATTTAATGAGGTAATGATATCTATTTTAGGAAGGACAATTATATGTAGTGATATGGATTCAGCCTTGCAAATATCTAAAAACAATAATTTTAGATATAAAATTGTAACAATATCAGGAGAAGTGATAAACCAAGGCGGGTCTTTAACTGGTGGAAGCATATATTCAAAGACCTCTAGTATTATTGGTAGGAAAAGGGAAATACAGCAGTTGGCTGCGGATTTAGAAGTATTAAAAAATGAATCTATTGTCTACACACAGAAAATAAAACAATGTAGATCTGAAATGTTAAAATTAGATGAGGAAAACGTAAATACAAAGGATGAGGTCCATTTACAAAGCAT
>NZ_JBNMNU010000045.1:0-26985 GCF_051278035.1 Clostridium sp. | reverse complement strand
TGTAAGCTAAAGGTGCTGCGGCAAGAGAATCTGCCATGTTTCCGTTTTCTCCTGATGCGATTATTACGTTTTCTGATGAATCTTTTTCCCATCCAGCTTGTACGATTTCTAGGGATGTTTCGTATCTATTAAGTCCTGCAAGTTTTGTAGATGTAGCTGCTGAAGCCACACTTGGTAATGTTACCATTGAAGCCACTAAGGCTACTGATAATGATGAAGCTAATAATTTCGTTGTTCTTTTAGACATAATTTTATGTCCTCCTTCTAATTTTTATTTTAAAGCTACTTAGTTAATGAACCTTATAATTAATTTCAAGTGGCATCGGATTTTATGATTTTCTAATATCATTTTTACTTAGTACCCATATAAATCAATGCACCTATTGAAAATTAAGCAAGTTAATCGTATGTTTCTACTCTCGGGACCACCACCTTTAATGCTATTTTTAATTCTAATGTAATATGTTCTACATTTAGTATAATAATCCTTTAATTTTATGAAAAAAATTTTTTATTTAAATAAATTATAAATAAAAATAAATAATCTCACATTAAAGGGATCGCGTACAATTTTTAATCTTACTACCAGATGAAAACTGTAATGTTTAGAACAGAATATTTTCTAGAAGAGTTATACATCTCTCTATGGATAAAGCCTGTCCATAATTTTAACATTTTTCTTTGGATTTTTCAATGCACTGACGTTAATATAATTTTATATTTACATCATATACACATATGTGAATTCTAAAAATATTTTATTAATCCTTAGTTACACCTCCTGCAGAATTATTATTACTATAAACCCAATATATCCAGCTTTAAAGTAGTATAGTAATTAAAAAATTCGATGTTTTTGTAATATGTTCTAATTATATAGAGGTTTTTATCACCTTTACACAAATTACTAAGAATTTGTTATAGGCCTATACGATTAACGCATTTTTCATGATATATGAATTATATACCACTTATGTTTAAATTTCAAGTAATTTTATAATTCTTTATATTATTTTATTTATTTTTACATATTACCCTTATATAGCGATTGTAGCTACAGTTTAATCCAATTTATGCAGTATTTTTGTATTCAATTCTTGGACCACAAACTTTTATCTCATTGCAATTTAAACCCTTTATAAGTATATTAGTAATCCTATAAAATATTCCAATTAATTAGAATGTTTTATAACACTTATATATGAAGCAATAACATTATAAAGGGCACTACAATTAAATATATAGTGCCCTAAATTAAAATTCACCTAGTACTTCACCCAAAAATTAGATATGATTTTTCTAATATACTCCTCGTCCTTCTGTTTAATAATAAGATTTGGTGAAGATCCAAATACTAAGGAGTTATCTGGAATGCTCTCATCCTTAACAGTAGACCCAGTTGATATTACTACGTTTTCTCCTATTTGGGTATCCCCAAGAACAGTAACATTAGAATAAAGAATAACATTCTTGCCCATCTGAGGATACTTTCCTTTATTACCTCCTACAGTACAACCTTGGTAAAAGAAAAATCCATCGCTATATATGGCTCTGCCAAGGACACTTGCCATAGGATGCTCAAGCCCAAAGTACCCTGGAAGTTCTATTTCATAATACCAATCAACTGAATGCATAATTTTATTAAGATAGTAAATTTTAGATGCTAGATTTGAAGTGTCACCACTTTTACATATGGTGTTTGCAAGGTAGTATAAAAAAATTGAATACTGCCCTGAATGGTAAGGAGAAAAGTAAGGTTCACCCTTATCCTTTTTATGATAATATTTGTTTTTGGTAGCCTCGAAACATTTTTCAGCTCTCTCAAGCGCTATATCTATAAAACATCCAATATCCCCGCAATTCCCAAAATTATTTGATAATTGCCTGTTAACATGGACTATTAATTCTTCTTTACTAATTTCCATCTCCATGATATCACCGCCTATATTGAAGTATCACTATATGCCTTAGTATATTCGTATAACTCCGCAAATTCACTTTTAAAAAAGTGCTGCGCAAGTATTTGCATTAGTGCATGGTCTTCTTCTGAATCTATGTCGAGTACTGCAGTATCTTTCATTATTGTAATATCATAGTTTCCGTCAAGAGGAGTATTTTTCAAAACATTTAGTAAACTATTTCGTCTATAACAGTAAATTGAAGCATTCATATCATAAACTTGTGGTGCCTCTTGCCTTGCAACAAAGTTTGAAGCTATTATTTTTTGTATTTTGCCATCTCTCTTCTCTACCATATTAAAATATGGATTTCTTCTTGAATGTACTGCTGAAAATACAACGTCTGTTTGCGCATTTGCTATAACTTTATTTAATGCATTTTCTATGTCCTCTGATTTTCGTAGTGGAGATGTTATATCCAAATCTATAACATAATCATATGTTTTATTAAATTTTTCTTCTGAGTAGTTAAGTGAATATCTTATTACTGGTACCTTTGGTGAATTGTCTGTAGCGAGTTCCTCTGGCCTTTTAATACATACAACATCCTTATTTTCACTAAGCATATTTAATAGATCATGACTATCAGTATTGATACTTATATCTATATTGTAATTTGGATTTCTTTTTTTAAATAAGTTAGCTGCAGCTAAAGTATAATTGATAAGTGGTATTCCTAAAAAGTCTCTAAAGTTTTTATTCTTAACCCCTTTAGATCCTGCTCTACCACAAATGGTTATTAGTATATTCATTTTGTTCAGACTCCTTTATAATTTTAAGTAGCTTTATCGACTCGTATATATCATTCCAATTTTCCTTATGACTACAAACATTTCGGAAAAAATACTCTATTTCTTTTACATACATATAATTCGCATCATACTCAAACGCTGTTTTACTTTCACTTGTAGAGTTATATACAGTTTTGTTTATAAAATCTCCGCGGATTATACCACTTTCAGTAATTAGTTCTACTTCTCTTCTGGCTCTCACTCCAAAGTAATCTAAATGAAGTTCAATAAATACATTATTAGTTCTTGCAACATATATTGAGATATCCTCACAATCAACTTCTAGACTTGATACTTTATCTTGAAGATTATATATTTTTTCTGGAAATCCAACTAAATTAGTTATATAGTCAAGCTCATGAATACAATCAATGGATACCCCCCCACCTTGATCCTTATGTGCACTATATACTTCTCTATAATCCACACTTGGCCTCCAATCAGGTAAATATGTAGAACAGATTGATCTTAAACTATGTATTTTCTCATCTTTAATACTATTTTTTATTTCATTAAACACAGGAGTATATCTAAGGGGCGCTGCTACATATATCCTTTTGGATAATTCCTTAGAAATAAAACTAATGTCATATTTATAACTATCAAAAGCAGGTTTTTCTAAGAAAAAATATCTCCCTTTGTTTATAACTCTTTCTAGAGTGTCATAATGCATATGTGTTGGGTTTGTTATAAAAATGCAATCATAATCATTATCTATATCATCAAAAGAGTATAAGGTCTTATTTATATCTTCATTTATACTACTACTATTATTCGATTTAAGACAGTGAATCACGACCTCAATTTTATTACCATAAAGATAATTTTTCACATTATTCAAATGTCTTTTTCCTATGGAACCTAGACCTACAAATAAAATCTTCATTGCTCTAACCGTTCAATCAAATCAATAACCTTTATGATTTTATAATCATCCTCAAAGGTGTGCATAATATTATTTTCCGCGCCACTTATGTAATTTATAAAAGTAGTAATTTCACTTAAGTAAGCATTTTCTATAATATTACTAACATATTGATTATTTCTCTTAATTAATTCATATGTATTAATTTTTTCAAAATCTTTATCATCTAAATTATAATCGTATAACGTTTCAGGAGTTCCCTCCCATTTAATATGAATCTCTTCATTATATACTTCTAGACTTCTTGTTGCACTTCTTGAAGCAATATCCACATTAAGTGAACCAACGTTACCATTTTCATGCTGGAGCATTATCATATAATTATCATAGTATCCTAGTTTTAAATTAGTTATATTACTTTTGATAACTTGAACGTTTTTAATATCTCCAAAAGCTTTCACTATCCAAGGCAGCTCTATAGCCATAAGTTCTCTGCAGCCATTTGTCCTTTTATCTGCTACAAAGAACTCCTTATAACTTTCCCATGGATGCCAATCTGGAAGATACTGTCCTACATGATATGTGTAGGCTAATTTACCACTATTACAAACTTCGTTTATTATATATTTTATCTCATTTCGATATAAGAAAGTTGATGATAAAAATAACTTTAGATTTTTATCTTTTGCTGTTTTTATAATTTCATCATAATCATCTGAGATTAAATTTATTTCAGTAAATACACTTAAATTCTTTTTAAGGCAATTTAAGATTATTTTACTATGATATATTGGTGATGTGCAAATTAGTGCTGCATCTGGCTTTTCTATTTCTATTGCTTCATCTATATTGGTATATGTTTTTATATTAAACAGTTCTTTAATTTCAGTACATCTGTCAGAGCTCAAATCTACGCAGATCAGTGTAATATCACTATAATTCTCACTAAGTAATCTAATTCTTCTTTTCCCCATAGAACCTGAACCCACAACTAAAAATTTCATTGTTAAATCTCCTTTGGTTTCTTTGAAATCTAAGAAACTCTTCTTTAGACTTTGATAACCTTTTTCTTTAAAATAAATATCCCTATAACCACAAGTAAAACAATTATAGTATATCTTATAACCCATATATCTCTGGTGAAATAAAAGATTACACTAGATAAAGCTATAAACAATATCCCATACAAAAAATCAATAATGTTAAATATCCTTAGATCAGATACTTTTAGTGCAATTATATAATGATAAAGGAATAGTAAAAAATAAGATATTACAGTGGTAAAGGCCGCTGCGGTATACCCGAATTTAGGAATTAAAATATAATTAAGTCCTATATTAGCTCCCGCTGCCATTACTGTTCCAAGGGCTATGTATTTAGTATTTTTCGTGTAAAACTCTAAATTTACTGGAATGCTATATAAGAAAACAAAATAATACCCTATCATAATAATTGGTACCATTTGTATTCCTTCTAAGTATTCCTTAGTTCCCATAAGTCTTGAAACTTCTGGCGAAATAAATATTAACATAAATGCTATTAGTGAAAATACAATTATATAATACCTTACCTTATTTGTAATCTCTTCATAGTTTTCATCTTTCATCTTTCCAAAAAACCACGGAACCCACGCCTTATTTGAAGCGGCCCATACAATACTTAAAATCATACCAATCTTATACGAGAAGTTATAGATACCCGCTGCACTTTTTCCTATCATTTTACTTATCATTATAGTATCAGCAGATGTTAAAATTATCTGAGATAATATATGAAATACCAAGGGAACCGAAATCCCCAATGCATACTTCCAATACTTTAAATTTATTAGTTTTTTACCTTTTAATATAAATATGGCATATAACACTACGCCATAAATTATGGCAATAGATGCTGAACCATATATTCTTCCATAGTATCTGTCCACATTTAAGTTTTGTATCCAGGCAATAGATAGTAATACATTTAATACCGTACTTGTAATTGAAATAATCAAGAATTTCTTATACTTATATTGAACTGAGTATTTCGTAGTTGCAAAATGAAGAACAAAAGTAAAAAAGCTTTGGAAAACCAATAAATTTATTAACCCTGGATTTATACCCAATTTACCTGCGATGTATTGTTTGAAAGTCAGCGCAATTATGAGTCCAATAAATAGTGGAATTGTTGAAAGAAAAAGTATAGAGGATAAAAACCCATCAAAATCCTCTTTAAAGTCAAATTTACCTGTAGAAACTGCAGATTCAAGTCCCAAACTAATAATGGAAGTTAAAATCGTAACGTAAATAGTGTATATCCCTACCATTCCAAAATCACTTGGCGATAGTAATCTTGTAAGAATTGGAACCGTTAAAAAATTTATACCTTGAATGCAAAATGTTCCTATAGTAAACCAAATTCCACTTTTCACTAGTCTGCTTTTATACAAATTTTTTAGAAAATCTATATTCATTTTTATCTCCCGCTAAGTTATTTCTTGGAGTTTTTTATAAGTTCACATACCATTTTTATGTCTTCACTTTTAAGTCCAACTGAACTTGGAAGATTTATTCCTCGCGCGTAAAGCTCTTTTGTAATACTTAAATCTCCATGTTTGTTCGCCTTGTATGGAGGCATATCGTGTATAGGCATAAAGAACGGTCTTGCTTCTATTTTTTGTTCATTTAATATTTTTATAAGCTCATCACGAGAAATACCATACTCATCCTCAACTAAGATAGAGTAAAGCCAAAAACAATTTTCTACGTTTTCTTTTTCTGCTGGTAATGTAATTCCGCGAACTTCCGCTAATAATTTATTGTACTCAGTTGCATTCTGCTTTTTAATCTTTAAATATTGTTCGATATTTTCAAGTTGAGCTACTCCAAAAGCAGCAAGAAGATTTGGCATTCTAAAATTATAGCCTACCTCTGGGTGATAAAAAGCTTTATTATCAGTAACTACTTTAGTTTGAGTAGATAGAAATTTTGCTCTGTCTCCGTGCTTCGAATTATTGGTTACAAACATTCCGCCTGCCCCAGTAGTTATAAGCTTATTTCCGTTAAAGCTATAACAGCCCATATCACCTATTGTTCCAGCCATTTTACCTTTGTATTTAGATCCTAATGATTCTGTAGCATCTTCTATAACATATAGGTTATGTTGTTTTGCTATTTCCATCACCCTATCCATATCTACAGGATGACCATAAATATGTACTGGCATTATAGCCTTTGTTTTAGGCGTTATCATTGCTTCTAACTTCTCTGCATCCATAACAAAGGTATCTCTACATACGTCTACAAATACAGGCTCTGCACCTACGTATTTTATAGTGTTTATTGGAGATATAAATGTTAATGATGGCACTATAACCTCATCTCCTGCACCTATATTTAGGGTCATTAATGCTAATTGAAGAGCTGCGGTTCCATTCATTGTAACTACAGCACTTTTACTGCCTACATACTCACCAAATTTCTCTTCAAACAAATTAACATAACTTCCTACTGAAGATACCCAATTAGTATCTATACAGTCTTTAACATATTTCCACTCATTACCTCTGATTTCTGGTATACATAAAGGTATCATAATAAAACCCTCCCGTTATTTTTTATTAAATACTATTCTTTGGTTAAACATTGTATATGTCTGTTTTAAAATATTGCATATTGTTTTTTATCCAGTCTACTGTTTCTTTAAGGCCCTCATCAATATTGTAATTTGGCTTCCAGCCTGTTAATTCTTTTAATTTAGTGTTATCAGCCCATAATCTATTTACTTCACTGTTTTCGGGTCTTAATCTTTCATCATCGCAAAGGATTTTTACATCTTTTCCTATTATGCTTATAATTTTTTTAACTGTATCTCCTATTGTTATCTCATAGTTTGAACCAGAATTTATAACCTGGCCAATAGTTTTTTCACTTTCTGCTATTTTTATGAAAGCCTCGGCAGTGTCTTTTACATAATTAAAATCTCTAGTTGGTGTTAAGCTTCCAAGCTTAATTTCTCTTTTCCCTGCAAGTATCTGCGATATTATCGTAGGAATTACAGCTCTTGCCGATTGTCTTGGTCCATATGTATTAAATGGTCTAATAGTAGCTATAGGCATGTTAAAGCTCTTTTGATAACTCTCTGCCATCTTGTCTGCTCCTATTTTTGATGCAGAATAGGGAGACTGTCCTTGCATTGGGTGTTTTTCATCTATAGGCACATAAAGTGCTGTGCCATAAGTTTCACTTGTAGATGTATGTACGATCTTTTCTACCCCATACTCTCTGCAGGCTTCTAAAACATTAGTAGTACCTTCCACATTTGTTCTTACATAAGCCATAGGTGAGAGGTAAGAATAAGGAATAGCTATAAGCGCCGCAAGGTGAAATACTACTTCTTGCCCTTTTACAATTCTTTTCATTCCATCATACTCTCTTATATCTCCCGTGACAACTTTTATACTATCTAGAGTTTTCTTATCAAAAGTATCAATCCATCCCCAATTGTTAAAAGAATTATATTGAGAAAGCGCGGTAACATCTGCTCCAAGTTCCACTAATCTTTCTGTTAGATGACTTCCTATAAAACCTTCTGCCCCTGTAATTAAAACTTTTTTACCTTGTAAGTTCATTTCATCTACTCCTTTTCTTTTACTTTAAAAAACTTATGTATATCAACGTTTGCTTTTCTGTAGTCTTCAATTTGGCCTATATCCTTCCAATACTCTGATATCTCATATATACCTGTGGTATATTTATTACTAATTGCATCATCTATTAAATCAGTCATATTATAGACTTCGTCTTTCACTATGTATTTTATAATATCAGGATTAACGGCGTAAACTCCACCACTTATATGAAAATTATATGTAGGCTTCTCTTCTAGTGATTGTATAACCATATTATCAGTAACTACTACTCCATAAGGAACATTCATTTCATAATCCCTAACACCTACTGTTATATTGAAATTGTTTTCAATATGATGATATAAAAACTTTTCGAAATCAATTCCTGTTAAAATATCTCCATTTATAACTATAAAGGGCTTCGTAAGTTTTTCTTTTGCAAAGAATATAGAGCCTGCTGTACCAAGTTTTTTAGTTTCTTTTATATATTCTATATTCACATCAAATTTATTTCCATCTTTAAAGTATTCCTCTATTATTTCTCCTTTATAGTTAATAGAAATAATAAAGTTTTTAAACCCATATTCTTTAAATTGTTCTATTATAAGCTCTAGTATCGGTTTGTCTCCAATTCTTAGCATAGGTTTTGGAACCGTTTCTGTTAGTGGTCTTAACCTAGTTCCAAGACCTCCCGCTAATATGAAAACATAATTATCCTTTACATCAAATGCTAACACGTCATCCATAAAATATAGGTCTACCAGTTTTTTATCGCTACTAACAACAGGTACTTGCCTTATTTTGTTTTTAAGCATATAAGCTTTTGCTTTCTCTTTACTACATTTCTCTGTAACAAATTTAAAGTCCTTACAATATGCTTTATCTATATTATCGTTTATACTATAATCTTTAAGCATAGCACGTCTTATATCGCCATCTGTTATGGTTCCAACGAGTTCATTTTGATCATTTACAACAAGCGCTGCACCAGTTAAGTCTTTACCTATAACCTGCATGGCTTCTTTTATTGTGGAATTTGATCCTATACAATAATTATCAATTGAAAATCTCATATTATCACCCCAACTTTATAATTTTTGATGGAACTCCTACAGCAGTTGCGTTATCTACTATATTTTCTATAACAACAGCTCCAGCACCTATAACCACATTGTTCCCTATATGCAACCCCTGAATTATAGTGCTTCCCATACCTATATGGGTGTTAAAGCCTGTGCTTACACCACCAGCTATGCAGGCACCTGGTGAAACATGAGTATTCCTTTGCACCTTGCAGTCATGTTCAATTATTGAGCCTGTGTTTATTATACAGTTTTCTTCTATAAGAGTACCTGGATTAATTATGGCTCCAGGCATTACGCAGGTTCCATCCAAAATTTCGGCGTGCTTTGATACTATTGCACTCTTGTGTATAAGGACTGGTATATTAAAGCCTATATCTTTTAATTTATTATAGATTTTATCTCGAATTTTGATGTTTTGTAGCGCCCCAATACATACAAATGCATTTTTCACGCCAAATTTATATAATTCTTCTAAAACATTGTCATCACCTATTATTGGGATATCTAAGACAAATTCGTCTTGCCCTAAAACATAAGCTTTGTCCGTTACACCCACAATATCATATTTACGAGCACTTTTTATAATGTCTATAATAACCTTACAATGTCCACCTGCACCTACAAGTATAATTTTTTCCATAATATCACCTCAACTTTGTGCTGCGTTTTAATAAGTAATTATTTTTTGTATAAGTTCTCTATCTATCTTTATCTCACTTAAGATTTTTGCTATTTTAGAACTTGCATTGCCATCACCATAAGGATTTGTGCAGCTTTCTAACTTCTTTTTAAAATCCTCGTCATATAATGCTTTTTCTATTCCTGCTTTTACTGCTTCTTTACCCTCAGGTACGTCTATTATATTGCAGGCTCTTAGCCTTGTTCCTTGCCTTGAACCTATATTAACAACTGGAAGTTTAAAACTTGGAGCTTCAATTATCCCTGAAGATGAATTTCCTATCATTACATCTGATATTTCTAAGAAGCTTAAATATTCTACTTGAGTTAGATTTTTAAATACCTTTAAGAATGGGTACTTGGCTCTATACTGCTCAATAACTTTTATAATTTCTCGACCTCCATTATCACTGTTAGGATAAGAAACTATTGTTTGTTTGCCTAGTTCTACAACTGCGTCTAGAGTTTCTCTTATTTGCCACTCCACCATATCACGCTCTGTAGTTACAGGGTGCTGAGTTAATAAAAATATTTTATCATCTTTAAGGTCAAATTTCTCTAACATTTCACTTCTTGACAAGTATTTTGTTTTTTTAATAAAATCAAGACCTGGTGCTCCTACCACGTAAACATTTTTTTCACTCTCACCTAATTTAAGTATTCTTTGTTTGCTGTCCTCATTTGCTGGAAAATGGATATGAGAAAGTTTAGTTACAGCGTGTCTTATTGATTCATCTACTGTTCCAGTTACTTCCCCTCCGTGTATATGAGCCACAGGAATATTCATATGTATAGCTGCAGTGGCTGCTGCCATCATTTCTCCTCTATCTCCAAGTATTAATACTACATCAGGATTTATTCTCTCAAAGCTTTGAGCCATACTTATAATTGAAAGTCCTATAGATTTCGCCATTGCAGACCCTGTATCCGCGGCTAATATAGTTTCAAACTTATCCGAAATAGGAAAACCGTCTTTTTCTATTTCATTTATAGTCATTCCAAATTCAGGACATAAATGCATTCCACAAACAATAAGCTTAAGTTCTAGCGCATCATTTTTTTCTATTTCTTTAAGAACATGATAAAATATCCCATAATCTGCTCTTGTACCTGTTATTACCGCTATTTTTCTTTTCATATTTACTTCTCCTATTCTATATCAAAACAAATAATTTAAATTATTTTTATTCCACCATATTTGTGGTTATCTGTTCATCGACTTTTATATCTCTGCTGGATTTTCTGCCAACGATATCATTGTAGAATTTAGGCGAGAGTCCGGTTCCTGGCCTTTTATAATCTAAGTCCACAAACTCTATACTCTCACCTTTTTTTATATCTCTAGATGCCACTATGCTTTTTCTTGCTGCCTTCATGGTATCCTCTTCGCTTATATTATATCTTTTAATTCCTGATCCAAAAGCCATTTCTACATCTCTAATAACGCGAACCATTTCACTAAGTTCTAGTGGACAAAGAGATGCTTTATGATCTGGACCCTCCATAGTTTTATCTATTGTAAAATGTTTTTCAATTATATTTGCGCCCATTGAAGCCGCAGCTATAGGTATAGTTATCCCCACCGTGTGGTCAGAATACCCTGATATAACTTTGAAAGCACTTTTTATTGTACTCATAGCCTTTAAGTTTACATTTTGTAACTTCGCTGGGTAATTCGAAGTGCAATGAAGCACCGCTACCTGTTTATTTTCCAAAAGGTAAATGGCGTTTATTGCATCTTCAATATCTGAGAGTGTTGCCATGCCCGATGATAAAATTATAGGTTTATGAAATTTTGCTATATGTTCTAAAAGTGGTATATTAGTTAAATCTCCCGAACTAATCTTAAACGCATCCATTCCAATGGATTCTAAAAAATCAGCGCTTTCAAAATCAAATGGTGTAGATAAAAACATAATCCCCTTTTGAACGCAGTACTGCTTTAATTCTGTGAAGTTTTCATATGAAAGTTCAAGTTTCTTTAACATATTAAACTGAGAGTCAGCGCTCCCTATATTTTGCTTTTGATAACTAGCCATCTCTGCATAACCAGTAACTATCTTTTCAGTTTTAAAAGTCTGAAATTTTATTGCGTCAACTCCAGCAAGTACAGCTTCATCTATAAGCTTCTTCGCTATATTTGTGTCTCCGTTATGATTAACTCCAGCCTCAGCTATTATAAAAGCTGGATTACCATCACCTATAACTTTATTTCCTACCTTAAACATAGATACACTCCTTTATTGCATTTTAGCTTCTGCTTTAGACTCTATTTTAGCTTCTGCTTTAGATTCATTTCTAGAAAATAAATAAGCTATTAATATGTAAATGAAAATAGGATTACCCCTAATTGTAAATATGTACGTATTTGTTGAAGAATAAATCATTAAAAGTGATATCATGAAAATTATATATTTATCCTGTAATTTCTGAAAATTAAATGTTGCAAAAATAATAATGATACTATATCCTAGTATTCCCGCAAATTGTATAACAATTAAACTAAAGTTATGTGGATTATTAATAAGCTTTAGGAAATGCCAAAACTCAACAAGTTCGCGTCTTCCAAAAAGGAATTGAGTAAAAGAAGAATTTTCCAAAAAATTAAGATATAAGTGGTACCAGATCATTGATCTCGTAGTACTTAGAATGTTTAATATATGCCTGAGCCCCTCTTCCCCAAAAGCATAGGCAATCATAATTATGAATTGATATAACCATAACAAACTGCCGTATATGATTTTTATTACCTTGTTTTTAGTAAAAGGTAATATAATAATAGCTCCGAAAAGACTCATAAAAGGAGATAAACTTGCAGCCCAAATCACGACTACAAAGCCTAAGATCATATAGAAATACTTACTTTTGCCTTTGTTTAGAATTAAGTTACTTATTAGAACTATTAGATAAAATATATCTGGTCCTGCCGGTGTACTACTAACTCCTATGAACCTATGTGCAAAAGGTAAAAATCTGCTTCGTATTTGCCTTACTTCATACCAAGATAGTGTTTTTAGCGGAGTATAATTTAGTAAAATAGAAATTATAAAGTATACAATTGCTGTTTTATTAATTAAGGACAAAATCTCATTTTTACTAAACTTGAGTTCCTTTATAAAAACAAAAGTTACCACCCAGTATATAACATATACATTTAAAAGTTTCATAATTACTGCATTAAATATCATATAAAAACCAAACAGCAACACTATTTTAATTTTAGAATTTTGGAGTTTAGAATTTATAAATTCAGAATTTTTAATAATTACTATAAATGCTCCAACTAAATACATAAATAGTATTGGTACTCTTACATAATTAGATACAAAGATATTTAATTTTGTCATAACAAACAATATAAAATGAACCCAATAGAAAATTTCTTTTTTAGTACGTAAATAATCAAGGTCAAAAATTTCGCTTTTCATAGATCATCATCCTTATATAGTATTTTTTAATGTCATCACTTCATAAGCGAACTTAAGAACTCCGAATTATCAATATTTAACTGTTGCTGTAAATTATTAGTTTTATTATTTTCCATAATGTTTTCTTGCTTATTTATAGTAGAAATCATCTCTGCCTCGTTCATTGCAACCACTATTCCATTTGCTTTAAATAGCTCTAATATATCCTTATATTCTAGAAATTTAGTTGCAAAATAAGGTAAACTAATACAATTAAAATCAAAACTAGCAAGGTTTAAAAGTGCAGAGGATAATGGACTTATAATATAATCGAAATTATTCTCACCACATAAAAGCTCTACTGGTACTGACTTATCTTCTATAACTTTTATATTCTTAAATTCATCTAAGTAAATCTGTATATCCTCTATAGTTTCATTGGCCGGATGCATTTTAAAATAAATTTCTATACCGCTTTCTGATAATACTTTAAATAGTTTCATAGTACCTTTAATTGAAGTTTCTGTATCAGCGCTATTCAAAAAAAATGTTGGACTAGATATATAAAGACATTTTTTATTATTAGAGTTTATTTTTGGCACTTTAATTTTTATGGAATCTACTATTTTGGAATAATCGAGTTTTGGCATTAGATATTTATTTTTAGATTTGGCATATACTTTTTCCGGATAGTTCGCATATATTTTTGTAGTTATTTTGTTTTCACCCATAGAGCAGCTATCAAATTCCCATCCGTATACAACTCTTCTAAGCAATTTTTTTATATTCGAGGAGTCCGCGGCTTTATTTTTACAATATAGCGCAGTTCCCTCGTCCATAACTATGTTATTGTTATTTGTACTTTTATATTTAAGTGCTATTTTCTGAAAAATCTTCCATCTATCACTATAGGTTATTATTCCATCAATTTGTGGGTTAGTTAAATATAGTTTATTAATATTCTCTTTAATTTTATAATTATTCTTCAAAACATTAGCAATGTTTCCTTTGTTCTTATCTAAAAATAAATTAACAGAATAATATTTTTCATCAAATATTTTATCGTAATCAAAAAGTTCATCCCAAAATTCATCTGTAGCATTTGATATGTATCCTATACATTTCGCCTCTGGGTAACTACTTTTAATTAACTTAATAACGTTGTATGCGGATATCACATGAAATGGCCTAAATACTATGAAAATAAAAGTCATAAAATCACCCTTTCCCTATAATCATAAAGCAGTGTTCACCTTATGCTTTTTTTCTAAGTATATTCAAATACAAGATTTTCCTGAGTTTGTTTGGTATTAAAAGGCGCGTAACGAATCTAATAGAATTATTGAAGCTATATTCAAATACATTAATCAAATGGTTACTCAACATATAATCATACAGTTTCTTTTGAGTAACAAAATATTTCCATCCACCTCGACGCAGATATGTATCATTTGTTATTCGCATTTTCAGTAATGGCTCATCAATATTTTCAAATATAGCGCTTTGCTCCATCATCCTTATCCATAAATAATAATCTTCATTTAAAAACCACTGCTCATAAGAACCAGCTTGTAACACCTCACTTTTTTTAAACATAACTGAAGGGTGGTTAAAAGCATTCCTGTATTTCATTTGATTTTTAATATCTTTATCACCCGTTTTGACTCCTTTATAAGCGACTCTAATATCTGGGTCATCTATAAACTCTGACACCGCTGTTCCAACAACGCTAAGCCTTTTGTTCTTGTAAAAACACTGTAACTGCTTTTCACACCTATATGCATCTGATAAATCATCTGTATCCATACGCGCAATCAATTCATTTCTACATTCTTTTATACCTATACTTAGAGCCTCGCCAAGTCCACTATTTACTTTAAGTCGAATAACCTTTATAACCGAATTGTCCTTAAACTCTTCAAAGACAGCGTCAAGTTCAGGTGTTAACTTACCATCTGCAACAATTATGATTTCATCAGGTTTAACCGATTGCTCTAGCATACTTTTTATACTATCCCTAAAATAACTTGGATTTTCTTTGTAATAAACGGACATTAGTACTGAATATTTTAACTCTTTCATCTTATACCTCGATTTCAATAAAATATAATTTATTTTTCATAAACCAAATTTCCAAAAATTTTCTTTAGTATGCGAGCTTTATTGCCAGCAAGTTTAACTATAAACCCAAGCGTTTTGGATAAATGCATCCTTCGTCTATTATCCTCTGCGATTTTTTTTACAAGTAAACTGGTATTCGCATACAAATCATCTTGCGGAAGAAATAATCCACTTTTCTCCTCATCTATATAGCCTTTAATATATTCACATAAGTTATCAATGCTTAGCATACTTCGCTGATTTTTAACCATAGGGAATACTGGAGATTTTAAAGCAAACTTTTCTAGCCTTGCATAATTACCTGTACAGTTAGGTCCATAAATCATTGGAGGTCTTAATACTAGAACCTTGAATTTATCATTATTTAACTTATTAAGTTCAATCTCCGCTGAAAGTTTACTTTTTCCATAATAAGTTTTCGGATTAGTTTCAGTAGTAGCCCCTATTACAATGTCCTTACCAATCTCACCATCTGTCCCATAAACGGACATTGTACTAATAAAAATAAATTGCTTTACCCCTTCATTTTTAGCCTTTTCAGCTACTTCTATAGATAAATCTCTATTCACTTTAATATACAAGCTCTCCATCTCAGGTTTTTCTTTCTTATGAACCACAGCAGCCGCATGAAAAAGAACATCATACTTTGAAAAGTCAATATCTTGCCACTCATCATTTCGAAGAGAAATAAAATCTATGTTATATTTATCTAAACTTTTACTCAGATGTTTTTCTAAGCTTTTTCCAATATAGCTGTTCTTACCTGTGATTAAAATATTTTTCATTTATTTCTCCTTCAACGCTACTTAGAGGTTTTTTTAACTTCATTATCTACAATTCCCTCTGCTTTTAAAACTTTAAATACTGTTTTGAATAATATTTTTATATTAAGTGAAAATGATTTATTATTTAAATAATATACGTCACATTCTGTCTTTCTAAAATCGTCATTGGTATCTCTCCCATTAATTTGGGCCCACCCAGTAAGCCCTGGAAGTAATAAGTGAACTCCTGCAGCAGTTCTCATTTCCTTAAGTTCGTACTGATTATATAGTGCAGGTCTTGGCCCTACGAAAGTCATATCCCCTTTAAGTGTATTAATAAACTGAGGGAGTTCATCAAGACTGCTTTTCCTTAAGAATTTTCCAATTGTAGTTACATATTTTTTTGAATCATTTAGTTTATCAGTTGCTACATTCGGTGTTCCAATTTTCATTGTCCTAAATTTATAGAATCTAAATAACTCATTATTTCTACCTATTCTTATCTGAACAAAAAATACCGGTCCTTTAGAATTTAACTTTATTAATACGCCTATAACTAAAAACAGTGGCGCTAGAAGCATTAGTACTAATAAGCTAATTAGAACATCTATAAACCTTCCCATAATATCACTCCTAATCTTACTCGGCTACACTTCTATTGTATGTTGGAACTATTTCTTCTATTTTCTTAATTAGTAGATTTACATCATCTTTTTCAATCATACATCTAAGTTCACTCATTCTCTTTTTCATAACATCTATATCGGTAAAAGTAGGTTTGCCAACAAAAATCTTTTCATGTTTGGTATTAGTGAGTCCTTCCTCACTCATTAGCAGCTCTTCATAAAGTTTTTCACCCGGACGAAGACCAGTAATCTCTATTTTAATATCCTCATTTGGAATGAATCCTGAAAGTCTTATTAAATCCCAAGCTAAATCATATATCCTAACAGGTTTCCCCATATCTAGTACAAAAATTTCTCCACCACGAGCGTATGCTCCTGCTTGAAGCACTAATTGTGATGCTTCAGGTATTGTCATAAAGAATCTAGTTATATCTTTACTCGTAAGTGTAACTGGTCCACCATGGGCTATTTGCTTTTTAAATAGCGGAATAACAGATCCATTGCTTCCAAGGACATTTCCAAATCTAACTGCTACAAAACGAGTTTCACTTATTTTATCCATAGACTGTATAATCATTTCACACATTCTCTTAGTAGCGCCCATAACATTAGTTGGGTTTACTGCTTTGTCTGTGGATATCATTACAAACCGCTCTGCATTATACTTATGTGCACACTCTGCTACATTAAAAGTTCCAAATACATTGTTTTTTATTGCCTCCATAGGGCTTTCTTCCATTAATGGAACATGTTTATGTGCCGCTGCATGGAAAATTATATTAGGCGCGTATGTCTCAAATATATCCTCAACCCTTAGCTTGTCACGAGCAGAACCAATCAAAACTTCTAAATTAAGTTTTGGATATTTATACTGCAGTTCCATTTGTAAATCGTAAGCGTTATTTTCATATATATCAAAAATAATTAATTTTTTCGGATCAAATTTTATGATTTGACGACATAGTTCAGACCCAATTGAGCCTCCACCACCTGTAACTAAAATGGTTTTATCGTGAATGTAACTTGCTATCCCTTCCATGTCGAGTGTTATTGTTTTACGTCCAAGTAGATCATCAATATCAACTGTTCTAATTTGATTTAATGAAACCTTTCCGTCTATTATATCATTCATGTTGGGAATTATTTCTATCTTGCAATGTGTTGCTTTACATATTTCTAAAATAAGTTTTTTATCAGCCTCATCTATTGTTGGAATAGCTATAAGTATGGTTTCTATCTGCTTTTCTTTTGCAATGGCGGGTATATCTTCCCTACTTCCAAGAACCTTTACCCCCATAATATTGTTTCCTTTTTTATAACCCGCTTCATCAATGACAGCTACAGGTCTATATTTACTCATGCTACTGCTTTTCATTTCTTTTATAACCATCGCTGCAGCTTTCCCTGCACCAATTATCATTACTCTCTTTCTATCATTTTTATTTATATTAGAATTTAAGACGCCCTCATATCTACCGTAAACTCTAAATGACATTCTAAAACCAAGTATAAAAATAATACTAAAAGCACAAGCTAATATACTTACGCCATAGGTGAATCTATGGCTTGATAAGTTAATAAAAATAATTGTTGCTATAGTGCCCGTAAGACACCCCCCAATAGCCAACATAAATTCATCTATACTTGCGTAACTCCAAAGACTTTCGTAAAGTTTAAAGATATAAAAACAAATTATATATATAACCGTCACAATCAAAGCTATTTTGGTGTAATCATTTGAATAGAACTTAAAATTTTTATAATTATATCTAAAAAACAGTGCTAAAATATATGCTAAGTTAATTAGTATTGCATCACTTAGTATTAACATCGGTTTTTTCCATATTCCTAAATTCTTCATACTAATCTCCTTTTGTTATAATTGGTAATACCCATTAAATATACAATTTAGTATATCATAATATTTAGACAAAATTTAATTAATCTATCACATTCACAAAAATTTTAGATAATTATATTTCCTAGATGGTACTTATGTTATTTCCTAGTCTAAACTGTTCAATCACATTACTAATTGAAATAGATTCAAATGGCGTTAATTTATATGTGTGCTTGTTTTTAAGTGTTATCATAGATACAAATTCAGCAAGTTCATACCGCAGCCCATCACCTTCAAATTTATAAAAGTATTTCTTATTATCATTAGAATTTTCAAATCGCACTTCAAAATATTCTGTTTTCCACCAAGGCGATGGTACATATATATACCCTTTAGTTCCTGAGATAACTAAATCACCTTCTGATTTCACCCCAAGCCCTACTTTAGCTGTTGCAATTGCACTTTTATACTTTAGATTGATTTTTGTAAATAAATCAATACATTTTTCACTATCGTAGTAAGAGTAAAATCCAAGCTCTTCAATATTTTCACCTAAAAGTTTAATTATTGCAAGTAATGGATATGATGCAAGTTCAGTTACACTTCCGCCTGCAGCATTAACATCTAGTTCTCGCGTGTTTTTTCCTGGTATATTATTTTCCACTAGTTTAGTAAATGTAGCATCTATGTTTTTAATCTCACCTATAAGTCCACTTTTAGCAACACTTATAAGTCTTATAAACCCTGGTGAATAAGCAGTTTTTATTGCCTCAATAAGTACACATTCATTATTTTCCGCTAATTTGTACAATTCTACTGACTGTTCTTTAGATAAAAACATAGGTTTTTCGCATAAAACATTTATGCCCCTGGTAAGCGCTTTTTTTGCATATTCATAATGCGTTAGATGCGGCGCGGCTATATAAATAGCATCTACCTTGTCAAGAAATTCATCATAATTTAAAGAGTAAAAATTAAGTTCTTGTTTACACACAAACTCTTTAAGAGATTCCTCGTTTAGTCCAAATACACCTTCAACATTTACACCACTAACAAATTTTGATTCTTTAATAAATCTAGTTGCTATTCTTCCATATCCTACAACTCCAAGTTTAAGTATACCATTGTTATTAGCTCTAAGCTGCGTGCTTGATACTCCTTTTGTTCTCTCTAAATAAACCACTTCACAATATTCTTTTAAATAATCAAATTTGCCTATCCAATCCGAGCCTATTGCAAAAATATCTACATCGTATTTAAGTACATCATTAACCTTTTGACCTTCATATTCTTCAATTATTACTTCATCAGCAAGGCCCGAAGCCTTAATATTTTCTATACGCTTCATAAGCCCCTCTTGGACATTTAGTTTTCCACGGCTATCATCGTAATTCTCAGTAGTAATTCCTACAATTAAGTAATCCCCTAACTTTTTTGCCCTTTCAAGTAATTTAAAATGTCCTTCATGAAAAAGATCATAAGTTCCGTATGTTATTACTTTCTTCATTGACTTCTCCTCCTTCGCTTTTTCAAATTATCTGATTTTGTTTTTATCTACACTTCTAGAATATAAGGTTTATGTCCATGCCTTTTTTCTTCTGGCGGCAGTTTCATGTAATCACCATATTGTGATGATAAATATGAATGACAATCCCTTGGAGCACTGACCATTATATCTTCAAATTTTATGTTTTTTAATGGATATAAAAACTCATTTTTAATTAGGAGTGCAGGTGTCTTAACATAACATTTTGATGATGTATCTATAGCATTATACTTTTGTATTTCTTTGTCCAGCATTTTATAAAGTGTTTTTTTAGGTATAGGTTTTAATAGATAGTAAAGAGAATGCCTTGTTATATTTTTAATATAATCTTTTTTTGAAGCAACTTCTGTACTTAGCTCTTTCACGGTTTTAGATACAAACAAGTTAGATAATATTGCTGTTTTTATGTATTGCAATTTTTTTAAATGAGGATCATCAGGAATATTGTCATAAGGAAATACATCCACAAATACACCTTGGTTTATATCAAGATTTCTACAATAATACTCTATAAATTTCGTTCCATTTTTTCTAACTTTCGCAAAATGAAATGGTGATTCGGAGTCTGTAAAAACCGTTTGCAAGAAAAACTCCTCACTCAACTCATCTTTTGCAATATCTAAGAATTTATTGTAATTGACCCTCGTCATACCAATGTCTATATCATCATCCCAAGGAATAAATCCTTCGTGACGAACTGCACCTAATGCAGTTCCACCAACTATAAAATACTCAATATCCCTTTTGCTACATACTCTAATAATTTCCTTTAATATATCCACTTCAATTGTTTGAACTAATTTTAATTCCTCACCGTAAATCATATAAAGTTTTTTATGCATTCACACACATAATTCACTTCATCTTTTGTAATTTCAGGGTAAATAGGTAATGCTAAAATTTGCCCACTAATTTTTTCAGCTACTGGAAAATCACCACTCTTGTATCCAAGTTCCGCAAAACATTCTTGCATATGCAGTGGACGAGGATAGTAGATACTGGTTTGAATTCCATTTTCCTTTAAATAAGCCGCGAGTTTATCTCTTTTTTCTGATAAAATATTGTACACATAAAATACAGGCTCCTGATTAAACTTTACTTTTGGTATTTTTATAGATTCTAAATTTTCCAACCCTTCATCATACCATTTTGCAATTATATCTCTTTTTTCGATGGCTTCTTGAATATATTTCATTTTCACTAGAAGTATTGCTGCTTGCATGGTATCCAGTCTTGAATTGTAACCTACATATTCATGATGGTATTTTTTTGTTGCGCCATGTACCCTGTATGACTTTGCTCGCTCATATAGTTTTTCATCATTAGTTACTATCATTCCAGCATCTCCGTAAGCCCCTAGTGTTTTCGTTGGAAAGAATGAAAAAATTCCAAAATCACCAATAGTACCTGAATGTCTTGAATCTCCGCCTTTTCCTGTCCATCTCATACCATAAGCCTCTGCAGCATCTTCTAATACTTTTAAATCATGCTTCTGCGCAACTTCCATGATTTTATCCATATCTGACATTTGTGAAAATAAATGTACTGGCAAGATTCCTATTGTGTTTTCTGTAATTTTATCTTCAATACCTTCTGCATTAATATTAAAGGTATCCTCATCAATATCAACAAAAACTGGTTTTGCACCATTTCTAGTAATGCATGACACTGATGCAAAAAAAGTAAATGGCGATGTAATAACCTCTTTGCCCTCTTTAAATCCCAGAATATCTGATGTAATAGTTAGTGCATCACTTCCAGATGCCACTCCAATAGCATGTTTAGCTCCAGTAAAGGCTTCTACAGACTGTTCTAACTCTCTAACTTCTTCACCAAGAATAAAATTGCCCTTTTCCATTACTGCTAAAACCGCTTCATCAAATTCAGCCTTTTTTTCATGATATTCACGCTTAGTTGTAAAAAATTTCACTTCCATTTAATATGCTCCTTTTCTCATTATTATTGATTTTTAAGAAGTTGTTCCAGTGGTACATCACGCATTATTTTTGCTGGACTTCCAACTACAATCTTACCCGCCATCACGTCCTTTGTAACTACGCTACCTGCTGCAACTAATGCATCTTCGTATATTGTTTTTCCAGGCAGTATAACTGCTCCTGCTCCAATTCTACCACCTTTTTTTATAATTACGCCTTTGAATTTTCCAAATCTTTCTTTTGACCTTGCTGCATAATTATCATTAGAGGTTACAACGCAAGGTGCAATGAAAACATAATCCTCTACTTCTGAATAAGCAGTTAAATATACATTAGTCTGTATTTTACAATTAGATCCAACCTTGCAGAAATTCTCAATTGTAGTTCCACGACCAATAATTGTTTTTGAGCCTACCGTTACATTTTCTCTGATTACAGCAGTGTCCGCGATAAGTGTTTTCTCTCCAATTTCGCATCCGCAATAAATTATTACCCCTGCACCTATAAGACAACCGTCACTTATTTTAGCTGGAAGCAATTTATCTTCACTTTTGAATATACTGTTTACGGACCTCATAGGCTGTTTACCTATTACCGTATTATCATCAATTCTAACATTGTCTCCTATAACAGTTCCTACATGGATAACTACATTACTTCCTATAGCACAATTGTTTCCTATAACTACCTCGTCTTCTATTACTACAAAATGACCTATAGTTATATTTGTATCCAATTTGCTTTTCTCTGAAACATAATTCATGAAAACAACCCCTTTTCATATAATATTTCTGTACCTATTTCATCATCTCAAGTGTTGAGAAATCTCCCATAGGGAATTTAACTGGAAGTCCTGTAAGTCTTGATTTGTAAGCTGCAAGTATAATCGACAAACCTTTTTTACCTTCTTCTCCATTTATTAGAGGCTGTCTATCCATGTTTACAGCATCTATCATATCCTTAAATAATGGAGTATGTCCTGAACCATATACAGAATCTGGGTCTCCCTTCTGCTCTGTTACTATCGCCTCTTCAGTTTCCACATTATCTTTAAATTTCCAAGTTTCTATGGAATTAACCGCAAGTCCACCTATACAAACTGTACCCGTTTCACCAAAGATACTTAATGTTTCTTCTAAATTTTTAGGATATACACAAGCAGATCCTTCAACTATACCTATAGATCCATTTTTAAATCTTATGAGTATTGCTCCAAAATCCTCAGCTTCTATATCTCGAAGAAAAGTACCACACTGTGCATAAACAGTATCTATTTCTCCACCCATCATCCATTGTAACAAATCAATATTATGTATACATTGATTCATTAGGGTACCACCATCTTGTTTCCATGTCCCTCTCCAAGGTGCCTGCTCGTAGTATCCCATATTTCTATTCCAAAGGATTCTTGCTGTTCCATTTATTAATTTAGAAAATCTATTTGAATCGATAGCAGATCTTAGCTTTTGTATTGGCTCATTAAATCTATTTTGGTGACTAACACAAAGCTTCACATTGTTTTTTGTTGCACACTGGATCATTCTATCTGCATCCTTAGTAGATAAGGCCATTGGTTTTTCAACAATTACATGCTTTCCACTATTCATACAATCTATAGCTATTTCTGCATGGAATCCACTCTCTGTAGCTATAGAGACCATATCAATATCAGTTTTCTCAAGCATTTCCTTATAATCAGTATAAACTTTTACAGAGGCTTTTTCGGAAACTGCTTTTATGTACTCATCTCTTTTAGCATTAGCATTAGCTTCTAACACATCACAAACCGCTGTCAGCTCAATTTCTGCTGCATTTTGAGTTATAGCCTCCACGTGTTTGTAAGATATTCTTCCACATCCTATAATTGCAATTTTTATTTTTTTCATATAAATTCCTCCTAGTAATAATTCACTAAAATATTGGCATGCAATATTCTAAATTAATTTACAATGCTTGCATGCCATATTTTTTTTAAAGCTTATTTATTTTTTCTCTGTTGTTAATGACATGCTTAGTTGCATTTCTAGTATCATATAGCAATGTAGCTTCTGCCACAATTCTTTCATAATCATAACAAGTATGGTTCGTAGTTATTATTACTATATCTGCATTCTTTATTTCATCTTCCCAAATTACGGATGCATATTCTTTTCCCTTGTGCATGAATGATTTTATAAACGGATCATTTATTATTATGTCAGCACCATTTTTTTCTAATTGATCAATGACTTTTAATGTTGGTGATTCTCTCATATCATCTATATCTTTCTTATAAGCCGCACCCATAAGAAGAACTATTGCTCCATTAAGTGCCTTTTTCTGACTATTTAAAAGCTTCATAACATTTTCCAAGACAAATTCAGGCATGTAGTCATTAATTATACCTGAAGCTTCTATTAATTTGGTATGATAATCATACTCTTTTGCTTTCCACTCTAAGTAGAATGGGTCAAGAGGTATACAGTGTCCGCCAAGTCCTGGGCCTGGGTAGAAAGGCATAAATCCATAAGGTTTAGTTGCCGCTGCATCTATTACTTCCCATACATCAATATTCATCCTTTTACACAAAATAGCCATTTCATTAGCTAGTGCTATATTAACGTTTCTAAAAGTATTTTCAAGTATTTTTTCCATTTCGGCAACTGCTGGGGAAGAGACTTCTAATATATCACCCTCAAGCACACTTCTGTATAGCATTCCTGCTACTTCAGTACAATCTTTCGTACATCCTCCAACTACCTTTGGAGTATTTTTTGTGTTAAACACTTTATTTCCTGGATCAATTCGCTCTGGTGAAAAGGCTAAGAAAAAGTCTACTCCACATTTAAGACCTGTTTCCTCAAGTATTGGTCTTAGTACTTCCTCCGTTGTTCCAGGGTATGTCGTACTTTCAAGTACTACCAGCATCCCTTTATGTAGATACTTAGCTACACTTCTAGTTGAATCAACTACATATGATAGATCTGGTTGCTTGTATAAATCTAGTGGCGTAGGAACTGCTATGCAAACTGTATCAACATCCTTAACAAAACTAAAATCTGTAGTGGCCTTTAGTTTTCCTTCTTGAACGAGTCTTTCTAAATCTGAACTCTCAATGTCACTAATATAATTAACTCCATCATTTATCATTCTAACCTTCTTATCTTGCACATCAAAACCTATTACATCATACCCCACTTTAGCCTTTTCTACAGCTAGTGGAAGCCCCACATAACCAAGTCCAACTACACCAAGTTTAGCCGTTCTATTTTTTAGTTTTAGTAATAATTCATCTTTATATTGAACCATTTTCATTTATCCTCCTTTAAATCTTCTGTACTTATTTATTTGCCAAATTTGCTATGTATTAATGCTCTTGCTGTTTTTATTATTTTTAAAATTGAAACTCTATTTACACCTATTATAAGTAAAATAATAAGTAAATTAACTAGTATACTGTTAATTGTTATGCTAAATGATGCCAGGAGTACCATTAAGACTGTATTACTTGCATACAATTTCAAATCAAATTTAAACCATAGTCTTCTTGATATTAGTGTTCTCATCCAAAAAAATACTATGTATGAAATTCCTGTTGATATTGATGCTCCAGTTGCTCCAAGTTTTGGTACTAATATATAATTACCTAAATAATTAACTATAGCTGCTACTAGTGATATTACTATATTATAATAAGTTTTTCTAGAAAAAGTAATACCCAATGTTGTGGTTTCAGATATTGTATACATAATGGGAAACAATAAAAGGAATGGAACACTGTTTGCTGCACTGCTGTAATTTGATGAAAGCAATTTTATTATTACATCTTTAAAGAGTATAATAAATGAAAATAGCATAACCATTACAGCTAAAATAATTTCACTAACCTGTACAAATTTATCGTTTGAAACCTTTTCTTTATGCCATTTTAGTGCTGTTGGAACCCAGGATGTACAAAATGCCTGTTGCAGAATTCCTAAAACCGCCACTATTTTAAATGCAGCTGAGTATATTCCAATTTCATCAAATGATGACCATTGCCTTAAAGATATTCTATCCATAGAAGTGAAAACCCAACCAATTACGGTAGCTGGCACTAGGGGTATTCCAAATTTAAATAGTTTGCTAAGTAGCTTTTTATTAAACTTAAATTTAAATTTCCAAATATGTCTTACATAATAAGACTCTATCATAGAAATTAAAACCAAATTTAAAAAAGTAGCGATTATGATTCCTTTAAAACTTTTATCAATAAATATTAAATAAGGGATTAATATTATTATGCTTAATACTTTATTTAAAATATTTAGATATGAATATGTTTTAGCTTTTTCTTCCATTCTTAATACAAGCATACTAAATCTATTTATTATTGCAAAAGGTAATGATAATGCTAATATAACTACTACATATTTCTCAATGCTACCAAACATAATAAGTGATATTGGTTTATAAAAGACTATAAAAATAAGAGCCAGTAATAAAGAAAACAACAATGGAAAAATTAATGAATTCCAAAATAAGTTGTTCTTATCCTCATGTTCATTATACTCTCTTACAAAAGCTTGGTCTAATCCTAAAAAAATAAATAATGAACTTACAGTATAACCCATAGTGTACATAGCAGCTTTACCAAAATCATCAGGTGAGACCAAATAAGTTGTAATAGGCACTATGATAAAGGATAAAATAGCAGCAACTATAGGCCCAATTGAAAACCCAACTAAATTTTTCATAAATTTTTTTGAATTTTGTTCCATGCAATTCACTTCCCTT
>NZ_JBNMNU010000044.1:0-27212 GCF_051278035.1 Clostridium sp. | reverse complement strand
TGCCTAGGACTTCCTCCAGCTCACACCTCACGGTGGATACCTTGTCTTCAGCTAGTGGTTGGTAACTACAGACCCCCACAGTGGACTTTCACCACCTAGTTAATTGCCATGCCTGGCACACTAAAATAAGGTATTGTAATTTACAATTACAATACCTTATCTTTACCTAGAAGATAATTTTTATTCTTAATAACTAACTTCTATCTAATTATTTCTATTTCCTTTATTATCATTCGTTTTTCTATTGTTTTCTTTTTTTTCATTTCCATTTCTAATTTCTTTTTTTTCAAATTTTTCTTTTACTTCTCTAATTTCTTTAGCTTCTTTTACTTGTTTTACTTCTTTTACTTCTTTTACTTCTTTAATTACTCTTGTTTTTTTAGCTTTAATTTCTTTAGCTTCTTTTATTTCTTCTATTTTTACTTCCTTTACTTCTTCAATTTTTTCTTCTTCAATAATAACTTCTTCTTCTATGCTATTATCTTCTACTATAACTTCTTCATTTATGCTGTTATCTTCTACTATAACTTCCTCTTCTTCTACATTTTCTTCACTTTTCTTATTATGATTTCTAGTATCTTTCATCTCAGTAAAGGCCATTTTAAATTCTTCTTTAGCTACATTATAGAGATCCTGTTTTTCTTTTAGTAGTGATTCTGCTAAATTTATAGCTTCCTCATCCTTAGATTTTTCTGCTTTTTTCATAGCAACCTTTACTGCTTGGTACTCTTGTCTTGCTGTATTTAACTCATGTCTTTTTTCTACCATGTTAACAACTGCTGCTTTTTTAGCTAACTTTAATTCAGATTTTTCTATTTTAGTTTCCTCTGTTGCAGGCTCTTCTATTTCAGGTTCATCTATTTCAGATTCTTCTATTAAATCAGCTGCTTCGGTTACCAAATTGTTAAATTCATCCATCGTGCTTGTGGCTAAGGCGTATTTCTCTTCTTTTGTCATATTTTCACTTTCAGCTAATCTTTCATCTGCTATTTGTGAAATTATCTCCATTTTCTTTTCATCATCAAAGGTTAAAAACAATCTAAAATTATCAAAGGCCCTATCAAGTATGTAAAAAATACTATCCGGTAAAATGCCTGCATCTTCTTGTGCGGTTTCTGTTATAACTGTTGCTTCGTTAACCTCAGTGTTACTTGAATTTTCAACACCCGTTGCGAACACCCTCATATTTAAGCTTTAGGTGAATACTACTGCTGCGACTAAAATAGCTACTTTTTTCATATTTATTCCTCCTCTTGTTGTTTTATATAGATAGCAATAAAAATTATTGTTCCATATTTTTCCCCATCTCACTTATACATACGAATCATAATAAGATTTTTAGAGAGTTTTTTTATTTTTGTTTAAATATAATTTAATTTCCCCTTAAAGAAATGTTTTTCTTCCTTTTCCCTCTTAATATTGATAATATTTACGTATACATAAATATAAGGGGTGTACAAATGAATTTGAATTTTCTTTTTCATAAAGATAAAAAGACACTCTTCAGTTTAAATGAGGAACAAAGTTTTAATATAAATGTCCTATTCCCCGAAAATCGTAGTGATTTTATAGAAGCTAACAAAGGTTTTATTTATTCAACTACAAGTAAGTTATGCAAAAGACATTTAAGATGGGAAAATGATGAAGAGCTTAGTATTTCGCTTATGGCTTTTAACATAGCATGTGACAAATACAACAAAACTAAAGGCAATTTTTATGGTTTTTGCAAAATTACTATAAAAAACGACTTATAGATTCTTTTAGAAAAAATAAAAATTCACCTAATTTAACATTCGATAACAGTGATGGTAGTGTAGATTATATAGATGGAAAAAATTCTTTAAATGAATATGAAATTAAAATAGAAAATCAGTTTAGAGTTGATGAAATAACCATCTTTTCCGAGGAATTATTAAAATATAAGATCGATTTTAATTCCCTTATTAGTTTATCACCATCCCACAGGGATACAAGAGACAATTTGCTAAATATTGCCTTTTTATGTGCTCGAGATGAATCAATATTAAGCCAGATGAAGATTAAAAGAAGGCTACCAACCAAAGATATAATTTTATTAACTACCGCTAATAGAAAACTCATTGAAAAATGGCGTATATACATAATTTCTTTGATATTAATACTTACAAACCCAGAATATGTATATTTAAAATCATATCTAAATATAAAAGAGGGTGAACTACATGATTAAAACAGGCATTGTAATGAGCATTATGCGTAACAAAGCTGGTGTTATAACCTCAGATGGAGAATTTCTATATATAAAAACTAATAAAGCATTACCTAACATAGGTGAAATTCATACTGGTCAAATATGTAGTAAACCCCTGTACCTTTATAAATATGCTATAACTGCTGCTTCATTAATGTTTGTATTTATTTCTAGCACTTTGGCTTATGCATACTATACTCCGGTTACATCTATAGTTGTTAGCACTAATCCATCCGTCTATCTTAAAGCTAATAGATGGAATAAAATAATTGGTTCTAAATCTTTGGATTCAGAAGGTTCCACCATACTCCATGATATAAATCTAAATAATAAGTGTATAGACGTAGGCCTTGAGCTTTTAGTTAAAAAAGCTCAAATTGGAATAATTATAAATGAAAAATATAAATCTAACGAAAAAATTATTAGTATTAATATTAAAAGTAATAAAGACCGTACTATAGATGTCTCAAATTTCAAAAAAATTATGGATAAGAATAATTTAAAAATTAAATTTAATATATCTTCGGATAACAATAAAAAAATAGATATTATAGCTAATAATCAAAAGGTAAATACTAACGACTTAATTCCTTACAGTGATAAAAATGATACTCCTAATATAAAAACAAAAAATAAAAGTAATTTTAATGAAAAGCCTTCTGTAGATATTAACACAAATATAATCGAGGATAAATCCTTAGAAAATAAAAAAGAAAATAAAAAAGAAATTAACAAAGAAATTAACAAAAGTACTAAGCCCACTAAAATCAAACAAAATAAAAAAAGCAAAAATTCAACATCAGACAACAATAATTCTGATAATGATAAATCGAAAAACCATACTGATAATAATAAAAATCCAAAAAAAACTCATAAGGTTTTTCATGAATTTGTAGAAAATTCGGATGATTAGTCAATAGAAATATAAAACATATATTCTATATATTTTTTAGTATCAAAGACCTCACTTTTGCAAAGGATAATAATATTAAAATAAAAAGGAGGTCTTTAATATGCGTGAAGGATTAATTCCAACTATGCTAGGTGCGATTGTAACTACTGCTGGAGCATCATTTTCAAAAAAAGATATGAAAAAGAATAATGTAATGCCTATGATAGAAGCCGGGGTTATTGGGTTTGGGCTTGCTCACATAGTACTCGGAGCAATTGATTTAGTTGAGCATAGAAAATAGCATTAATTATTATAACAAATAAAAAAATGACCTTAACATAAGTACTTATGTTAAGGTCATTTTAAGTTTTAAAAAGAAATTTTAGCTACTAACATTGGTTTTAACTTGTTTTTGTTTTGCTACAGTTAAGAAAATTGATAATGCTGCAATTCCTGCTATAATTCCTGCTGGATATGCAATCACTGCAGATAGACTAAATCCTTCTGGTGCAATTAAAATATAGGAAATAGACACTGCTGTCATAAATGTAGCTGGAATTGTTGCAATCCAGTGATTTCTGGCTATAGTAGCCAAGTACATACCCGCTGTCCATAATACAATGGTAGCTAAAGTTTGGTTAGACCATCCAAAGTATCTCCATATTATTGCAAAATCCATTTTAGTTAAGATGAACCCTATCAAGAATAAAGGAATACTAATTAAAAATCTGTTTTTAATAGGACCTTGATTAAATTTAAATGCATCGGCTAAAGTTAATCTTGCACTTCTAAATGCGGTATCTCCAGATGTAATAGGACACGCCACAACTCCAAGTATAGCAAGCATTCCGCCCATTTTTCCAAGTAATCCAACTGAAACTCCATTAACTACCCATGCTGCATTATGACCTGTTAATGCCATAGTAGCATTTAACTGAGGCACTCCTCCAAAGAAGCTCATAGCTGCTGCTGCCCAAATTAATGCAACTACACCTTCTGCTATCATTGAACCATAGAATACGCTTCTTCCTTGTTTTTCATTTTTCAAACATCTTGCCATTAAAGGCGATTGAGTTGCATGGAACCCTGAAATAGCTCCACATGCAATTGTTATAAATAACATAGGGAATATTGGGTGTGAACCTGGACTTGAATGCATATTTGTCAAATTACCTAATGTTATTTCTGGAATAGGGAATCCTCCAAATACCAAGGCAATAGCAACACCAACTGCCATAAATAATAAGGCAAATCCAAAGAGAGGATATATTTTTCCTATAAGCTTATCTATTGGAATCATTGTTGCTATTACATAATATGCGAATATTATATAAATTAATGTTGTAACATTTATTCCTGTTAAACCTTTTAAGATACCCGCTGGTCCCATTACGAAAACTACTCCTACAAGTACCAAAACTACTATTGAAAATACTCTCATAAAGTTTTGAAAGCCTTTACCAAGATATTTCCCTACAACTTCTGGAATACTTGCACCATCATGTCTTACAGATAACATTCCTGAAAAATAATCATGAACTCCACCTGCAAAAATGGATCCAAGTACAATCCACAAAAATGCTACTGGTCCCCACATTGCACCTGCAATTGCGCCGAATATAGGTCCGAGTCCTGCGATGTTAAGAAACTGAATTAAGAAAATTTTCCATCCTGGCATCTCAACAAAATCTACACCATCAGCTAACCTTTTAGCTGGTGTTACTATTTTGTCGTCTGCTCCAAAAGCCTTTTCTACGATTTTACCATAAACGAAATAACCTACTATAAGAGCAATAATTGCTAAAATAAACGATATCATATGAACGCCTCCTATTTATTTGTTAACTAAATTGTAATATATTTTTGTGTGTTGAATACGCTTTCATACATGAAGCAACAAAAAAAGCACATAGAGTGCTTTTATATACCCATTATTCGTTTAAATTCAATCATATTACTTCTGCTTACGGGTATGTCTACCTCCTCACCTTGTAGCTTTATCATAAAAGTGTTGTTAAACCATGGAATTATTTCCGTTATTTTATCAATATTAACGATGTATGATCTATGACTTCTAAAAAATAACTCTTTTGGAAGCTTTTTGTAGAATTCTGTAATGCTACAATTCATACTGCATTTGACTCCTTTAATAGAAATTAATGTTTCTCTTTCTTTCGCTTCACAATAAGAAATGTCAATTATACGTCTTACTATCATCTTATTGTCTTTCCAGAGGGTTATTTTACTTTTTACATTTTTTCCATCCATAGGCTTCTCAATCTTTTTTAATGCATTAATTATACGTTCTTCTGAATAGGGCTTTAATATGTAGTCATAAGCATGAATTTCAAAAGCATCTACAGCGTAATCTTTATGAGCTGTAATAAAAATAATAATAGGGTTTTTTGGAAAGTGACTAATTATTTTACCTAATGCCATACCGTCTAACTTCGGCATGTTAATGTCTAGAAAAATAATGTCAGGTTTATTTTGTTCAATATACTCTAGTGCTTTGATAGAATCATCAAATTCCTCCATTATTTTAATATTACTGAAATTTAATATAAAATACTTTAGTTCCTCTCTTGAAGGATATTCATCATCAACAATAATACAGTTCACATCATCACTCCCTTATTTTTCTAACATTGAAACTGATTCTAGTACCATTTTTAAGTCTTTTTATTTTTAGTCCTTCTCCGTAAATATATCTAAGTCTATTATGAACATTGGACATACCTATTTTATTTTCTTTCATTTCACCTGTGTATACTTTTTCTATGATGCCTTCTGAAATTCCAATTCCGTCATCTTCAATTGATATCATGATGTTCTCATCTTCAGCTTTTTTAATTTCAATGATTACAGTTCCAGAACCCTTACCTTCTAAAATACCGTGCTTAATAGAATTTTCAACTATAGGTTGAATGATAAGACTTGGGATTTTAACATCTAAATCGTCTTCGATTTTATAAATTATATGAAGTTTATTTCCAAACCTTGCTTTTTCTATCTCTATATACGCTTTAACCTGCTCTAGTTCTAGATAAATGTCTACTGGCTTTTCCCCTTTTTCTAGATTATACCTTAAATAAGTTGATAAATTTATAATTAACTCTCTTGCACGATTAGGATTAAGTCTAATAAAAGAAATTATAGTATTAAGTGCATTAAATAAAAAATGAGGATTTATCTGAGCTTGTAGTGCTTTTATTTCTGCCTTATTTGCCATATGCTTTAACTCTCCAAGTTTACTTATTTCTAATTGAGTCGAGATAAGTTGAGATAAACCTAAGGCTAAATTTATATTTCTAAAGGAAATTGCATCTTCTTTACAGTAATAGAGTTTTAAGGTACCTATAATTTCATCTCCTTCCCTTAAGGGAGCGATAATTGCAGATTTCAATTTACAATTCAAATTATGGCAATCTATCTGATTTGCATTAGTTAAAGATAGCAATTTACCATCTTTGATAACTTGCTTAGTAGCTTCTGTCTCAATCCTACGCCCTTTTATATGATGGTCAGACCCCATGCCTACATGAGCCAATATATGCTCTTTAGATGTTATAGATACTGCATCTGCACGAATAGAACCTTTTATTATACCACATATTTTATCATAAGAATTCTCATCCATTTCTCTAAAATATGGTAAGGTTTTATTAGCAATCTCTAAAGCAATTTGTGCCTGCCTTGCTGCAATTTCATCCTTTTCCCTAAATATCTTTTGAATTATTACTATTAAGACTGCAATACCAATAGCATTAGCAAAACTCATAGGAAAGTATATGCTTTTCACAATAATTACAGCCCTACTAAAAGGATGTGCCATTGTAAGTATTAATAGCATTTCTAAAATTTCTATTAGGAGCCCTCCAATTAAGCCATACAACCACTTGTTTGTTGCATTGGATTTTTTATATATTACACTTGCAGCTATCCCTGAAACTATAGTAGTTATTGTACAAGGAACGGATGTAATTCCGCCTATATCTACAAGTAATCTATGCATTCCTGCTATAATTCCTGCCATTATTCCTACAAAAGGACCATACAATATTCCCCCTGCCATTACACCAATAATTCTGGTGTTAGCAATAGCTCCATTAACATCTGTCCCTGTGTAGGTTCCAAGTATTCCAAATGCTCCAAAAATAATTGAGAGCATAATCAATTCTCTTTTTCTAAATTTATCCTTCTGGACAATATTCTTAAAGCTTCCTATTCTAGACACAAAAAACGCAATAAGAATTACATATCCTAAATTATTAGTAAGATTTCTTAAAAGTTCAATCATTAGTATTCGCTCCATTTCGCCTAATACATTTTCACAATAACTAATGGCAAGCTGCTGTACTAGGTAGCATATTTTATATCACCTTATTAATGAAGGCTATATGAATAGTATATACAACATTTTATAATATATAAAGATATATAATCTATGTTATAATTAATATGAACGTAAAGGATGATTAATAAACTAATACTTGATGGTTCAATAACAGACGAAAAGATTTTCTTTTTAGTGGATTTATCTTATGAACTTGTATATACAAAATTAAAGAAAAGTGAGAAGAAAGAGCTACAGGAGGGCTATAATGAGAATGATTTTTTTTGATACGGAAACTACTGGCATAAGGCCAGGCAACATATGTCAGCTTAGCTATATACTTGTTGATACTGATTTTAAACCTACAAAAACAGTAGGGAAAAACATATTTTTCACAGTAGATTATGTAGAACCATCTGCGCAAGATGTCCATGGATTCAGTGTAGATGCACTATTTGCATTAAGCAGTGGAAAAACTTTTGAGGATTCATACGAAGATTTTATTGATGATTTTGTAAATGCAGATATTTTTGTAGGACACAATGTTAATTTTGATATAAAATTTCTTACTCACGAACTTAAAAATTGTGGACATGATCTGTCCCCTAAACATACATTTTGTACCATGAAATACTATAAAGATATTTGCAAGCTGTACTCTGCACGTGGAGGATATAAAAATCCAAAATTGTCAGAAAATATTGAGTTCCTTAAATTAAATGAAAAAGTAATAAATTTAAAAAGTATTGAATATTTTGGTGATAGTGCAGATTTTCACGACGCTAGATTTGATACAACTGCAACTTATTTACTGGTTACAGAAGGTATAAAAAAAGGTTTTATACCTAAACATTATTTTTCTCAGCTTGCTAAGTAATATATATTAAAATGCCCTATAAGTAGCAATACTTATAGGGCATTTTATATTTATATCTATGCTATTATATCTAACTCATATTCATTTATGTTAAATTAGAATTCATATATTATCCCATCACAAAAAACCTTTTTAATTACTTTATTATCTATATAAATTTGAATTGTCTCACCCTTTTTTAAATATAATTCTACTGGTAAATTAAGGTTGCAAGAAAAATTTCCTGACTTTATTTTTAGTTTAGTTTTATGAATGTGTTTTCTTCCTGCAATGTCATCAAGATCTGCACCTAATAGCAATCCCTGACCTGAAGATATACTATCAATTTGTATTCTTGGATAGTCAGTAATCTTCGCAACCATAGGAATGTCATTTCCTATAGTTTCATTACTAATATAATCTATTTCCTCATCTATAATTATAGAATCATTTTGAATTACAACATTATTAATATCCAACAAAAAATAGGAATTAACTTTTTTATTTTCGATACTTTTATATTGTAGAATTTGTTCATACCGTAATACTCTAAGATAGACCAATTTCAATAATTCTTCATTTGTATTATCATTAAACTTACCAAATTCTTTAGTTATTATATTATTTATACTTTTGCTTAATTTTTCTTCATTTATTTTACCTAAAATGCTTTTACAACCTAGAAAACCTGCTAACTTTAATTTGATTTTAACCATATCAAAATCTTTATCTTCTAATTTAATATTTGTACTAGCCACCATAAATACATTCGCATATTGCTGATATGCACATTGAATAAAACCTAAATATTTTCTATTTTTGTCGTATACATTAAATGGCACGTTAGATCACTTCCTTATACGCTATTTTTAAATCACGTAAATTATTATAGCTCTTAAGTTAATATTATACATCTAATTCTTATCTGTATAAACAAATTTTCGAAAACTATTTTGAACTTATTTTAAAATATATAAATTAATACATCAATAGTAATTTTTTTTACTGAAATATTTTTCTGATATTAAGGTTATATTAATAATATGTTATAAAATAAGGAGGAATACTAATGGATAATAATAAAAGTCACATGAAAACAGAAAAGAAAACCAATGCCGAACTCAGAAAAATGTTTCCTCAGAGTGGTAGCGATATAGGAATTGAAAATGGTGTAAAAATAGATGCAAACAATGATAAATTCACTAAACGTTCTAAATTATCCCACAACAAATAATATTTATAAAGGAGAATGATACTATGCCATGGAAAAAAGGTAAAATACGATTTGACGATGGTTCAACTTATGCAGCAGAATTACTAGTTAATTCTGCTGGTGACGTATGGAATGCTAGAGTACTTAAAAGTGATACTGCCATCGAAGAAATTGATGTTCAAAAATTTGCTAGTAGTTTAAATAAAACTGTTGAGGATATATATCCATATACTTACGAAATAGAAGAATAATATCTTATACACAATTATAGTTCCCCTAAAACTTCAGAAAAATTCTGGAGTTTTAGGGGATTTTTAAATTTCTTCTTAAGTTTTAAGACATTAAAAAGATGAATGAATAAAAATTTCTTTTTTTGCCAAAAATATATAGAGGTGATTATATGTCAGAAAATAGTTATAGCACTCAAATTGATTTTATCACAAATGAAATCGGAAAGAAAAACCCAATAATAATTAAAAATTTTTACCTAGGAATAACTAAACCATTAAATGCATCTATAATTTATATAAATGGTTTAAGCAATAAGGATATTATAAATAGAGACATATTAACCCCATTAATGCTTCATATTAACGAGACTTTAGACGCTAAAGAAGATACACCTGATTATTTAGCTAAAAAGTATATAGTTATGTGTAATACTTTAATCGAAAATGATATTAATATTGTAATTAACTCTTTAAAGAGTGGTAAATCTGTAATTTTAATAGAAAATATTAATAGTTTTATAGTCATTGACACTACCGCTGGAAACTATCGCAGCATATCTGACCCCCCAATTGAATCCCCAGTTAGAGGATCACGAGAAGGTTTTATTGAAAACCTTGAAACAAACATTAGTATGCTAAGGCGCAATATTAAAGACAAAAACCTTTCAATAGAGAACTTTAAAGTCGGGAGGCGTTCTCAAACTGATTTAGCTCTTATGTATATTGATGATATAGTAGATAAAGATGTATTAAGTGAAGTCCGCACAAGAATAACGGCTATTGATGTAGATTCAATAATAGATTCTGGTCAGATTGAGCAATATATTGAAGATTCGCCTTTATGCATATTTCCACAAGTTTTCGGTACAGAATCCCCTAGCATTGTAAAAGGAAACTTAATGGAAGGTAGAATTGCAATTATTTTAAATGGAACTCCCTTTGTTCTTACTGTACCAGCCGTATTTGTTGAATTCTTTCAAGCCCCAGACGATTATAACGAAAGAACTATAATATCTACCTTCTCAAGAATTTTACGTTGTATTGCGGTTTTTACGGTTATAACCTTGCCTGCAATATATTTAACTCTAATTCAATTTAATGCTGAACTAATCCCCGTTAAATTTATTAATCCTATAGTAAATTCAAGAGAAGGTATAGCTTTAACACCTTTCCTTGAACTCATGGCAATGGAACTAGTAGTTGAATTTTTAAGAGAAGGTGGTCTTAGACTACCTCCAAAAATAGCCACAACTTTAAGTATTGTCGGAGGTATCATTGTAGGTAATTCTGCAATTGAATCCAAAGTAGTAAGCAATACTACTTTGCTTATTGTAGGGGTTGCTGTTATTTCCACTTTTCTAATACCTAACTATGAAATGGCATTAAGCATAAGATTTGTAAGATTTCCAATGCTCTTCCTAGCAAATTCAATAGGTTTCTTAGGAATAGCTGCTGGTTGGTTTGTATTACTAATACAACTTTTTTCCTTAGAAAGTTTTGGGGTTCCTTATTTTTCTTTATATCAAAAAGACATGAAGGATATATTTATTAGAGCTCCATTATGGAAGATGAACGATAGACCTGAAGCAATTCCAAATAATAATGCTGTTCGCCAAAGTGATTTTAGAACTAAATGGTGGAGGAAAAAATGAATAAAAATAAAAATAGCCTATTAACCAAAAATCAACTTACATTTTTAATAATAGGTTTCGCACTTGGACCCGCATTTTTCAAATTACCAAACGCTCTTTCCCCAATATCTAAGCAAGATTCATGGATTTCTGCTACCATTGCACTTTTGTACCCTTTATATATGCTTATTATAGCAAATTATATCATAAGCAATCATCCCAAAGAAAATCTGCTCATGTTAAATAAAAAGTACTTTGGTTGCATATTTGGGAGTATCTTTAACTCTATATTTTTAATGCAGGTTATCTTTTATACATGTGCAATAATATTAGATTTTTCTACCTTAATTAGATTGTATATTGTTGCATTTTTGACTCCTATTAAGGTTATTCTTATCACAATATTTCTATGTGTTTACCTCTGTTCTAAAGGGTTAAAAGTTCTATCACAAATAACCGAACTTGTCTCTTATTTTTTATTTTTTATGATACTATTTTCTTTTAGCGCTTTAAAGTACGGTAGTATTCTTAATATACAGCCTATAATGGGTTCGAATTTAAAAGATATATTTTCGGCTACTAAAGAGTCTGCTTATTTTTATATTGGTTTTGAGTTTTTACTTTTATATCACCCTTTTGCTAAAGATACTAAGGATATAAAAAAAGCTAGTATAAGAGCGATTACTATAGCAGGACTCATATGGGTATGGTCAGTTTTTATAACAACATATTACTTAGGAATAGACATAATACCCAAAAGTTTTTATTCCTTTCTTTTAGTGTTCGAAAGCATCCATGTTCCAATACTTAATAATTTCAGATATATAATCATGTTTGTTTGGACTCTAATATCATTTAGAATAATATCCATTTACTATTTTAGTTCATCCTTTATATTAAATGATTTTACAAAAATTCATATTAAAAAACTCAACTTATTACTGTCACCGATAGTATTATTTTTGTGTACAAATTCAACTGTAGTAAAAATTGTGTTTGATGGAGAGCAAGTAATATTTACTTCAAAACTTTTAGTCGTTTTTAATATTATTTTTTTATCTATACTATCATTATTAGTATTTGTAAAATCCAAATGTGAAACACAAATTTAAAGCAGTTCTGATCCTATATTATTGTGTACTATGCTAAATCTAAAAAAGGGAGACAATTATGTTCAAATATAATATTAATAATAGTAAGACATACCAGAGTATTATTAAAAAGAAAAATATAATTATTTCTTTCCTTACTATAATGCTATATATATTTTTTTCCGCCGGAAATACTTCAATGCCTGTAGAAGATTTAAGCATAATTGCTGGGATAGGAGCAGATTTAAATAATAGTTCTTCAGGATCTGTTGATTATTCAGTTCCGATTTCAGTATACAATTATACAGGCACACCAATTATTTATAATTTTTTACATATTGGAGTTGGGAAAACTATAGGGGAAACGCGGTCGGACAGACAGTTAAAAGATGATAAGATGTTTCTAGTAGGACTAGAAAAAGTATTGATATTTAGTGAAGATTTTGCGGAATTTGGTATTAGACCTATGATAGACATATTATTTAAAAATCCTAACGTAAATGATACTTCCATAGGCTTTGTCAGCAAAGTCAAATCAGAAGATATATTGAATTTACAAATTCAAGGCTTTCCAACTTCTTCAGATTATATTCAGGGAATCATAACACACGGTAATAAATTAAATTTCCTCTCGGATAACTACAAGCTTATAGATATGTTTGTAAGGATGGATTCTGAAGGAAGAAATATTGTACTGCCCTACGTTGAAATCAAAGATAACCTTCCCCAAATTACTGGCTTTGCATTATTTGATAAGGATAAAATGATAAGGAAAATAGGAATCCAAGATGCTAGGTATATGAATATGTTGCGAGAAAATAATGTTATAGGAATTCTAAGCATACAGAAAAGTCCAAAAGAATATATTGATTTTTCCGGCACATCAAAACGAAAAGTTAAATGTGAAAAAATAAATGAAAAATATAGTTTCACGGTGGATTTATCTATCACAGGTAATGTAGTTAGCAATAGTTTATATATTAATATGTATAGTGATAGTAACATAAAAAAGAAATTCGAAGATGATATGGCAAAATCCACCGAAGAAAATTGCAAAGGTTTTATAGAAAAAATGCAGTCAGAGTATAACCTTGACGTTCTTGAGCTTGGAAGAATTGCAGCAGCAACCTTTGGACGTGGTACAGGAATTAATTGGAATGAAGTCATATGTAATCCTGATTTAACAAATATAAAGGTTAATGTTGTAGTTAATGTAGATAATATGGGAAGAGGAGACTATTAATAGCAATAATATCAATATAGTCATCCCTGAATCATTGGAGGGAAAAATGAATAAGAAACAAATTACTTCTTTAACTTCATTTGAAATAACTTGTATTCTAATAGGTACTGTAATTGGAGTTTATATGTTAAGTTCTTCTATTACTATAACAAAAATATCCCATCAAGATGGCTGGTTAAGCATGTTTCTGGGAGCCATTTATCCTCTATACATTGTTTTTATTGCAGGTTATATTATCAAAAAACATCCTAAAGATAACATACTAACCTTGAGTAAAAAATATTTAGGTGTTATTATGGGAAACCTTTTAAATTTCGTCTTTCTCCTTCAGTTTATTTTATATATAACCTTTATGACGTCTACAATAATTAACATGCTTATAACCTATGGTATTAGTCATTCTTCTCCCATCAAAACTATTTTTGTGCTCATTACAATAGCAGCCTATGCATCATCAAAAGGAATCAAGACCCTTGCAAAAATAAATGTAATTGCTTTTTATATCCTGCTATTTCTCATCATACTTTCTTTGTTACCGATAAAATATGGGTCCATTCTAAACGTTATGCCTGTGGGTGGTTCTGGCATAACAAACGTACTCAAAGGTACAGTCGAGTCCTTACAATCATATGCTACAGTAGAAATTCTACTAATAATACATCCTTTTGCAAAAGAAAGTAAATCTGTAAAAAATGCAGCCCTTAAAGCTATTTTACTAATTTCTATTATATATACTTGGGTTATTTTTATTACTATTTATTACTTGGGGATAGAATTAATTCCTCATACCTTTTGGCCTACAATAATGGTTTTCCACAGCGTGCATGTAGCTTTATTTAATAATTTTGTTATAATATTTATGCTTTTATGGACGGTTCTCTTTTTAAAATCACTGGTTAATGAATATTTTGTTATTACTTTTATATTAAACGATTTCATTAAAGTAAATACAAAAAAAATATGTTTGTTTATATTTCCCCTAATAGTTTATTTATCATTCTTATTTTCCAGCGATCCCAAATTCGGCGAATATTTTAGTTCTTCAGCTATTTATATTCTATTATTTAATATTAGTTATGTTACTATTATATGTTTACTAATATTTATCAAACCAAAAAAGATAATCCGCAGCAGTGAACAAAAAATCCCTATAAGAAAAAGATCTTATAGGGATTTACATGTAAAATGAAATGTTTAGAATAAAACTAAATCATCATCAAAAACTATATGTTCGCTTTTAAATGTTTCTACACTATCTGTTTGCATATCAATGATAGAAGTTTTTTGACCATCTCTAATGTTTAAAGTAATTAAGTAACGACCACTTATACATTCTTGTGGATAACCTAATTTTTCTGCATATGTATAATCAATATTACCACTCATAATTTCTTTAACTCTTAGTTTACCTTTCGGAAAAAATCTTTTTTGAAAAATGACCTTATACTTTCCGTCTAAATTCCAAGTGTAACTAGCGGAATTTATAGTAGTATCCGCATCATTTTCTGATAGTAAAGTAACAGAGGTTTTTTCTATACTCTCCCTGTTCAATATAATCATAACATCATTTCTTACCTTCCCAAATTTATTTACTTCATAATATATATTATCACCATCTATGCCAGCAAAAAATTCGTAACCATCAATACCTTGAGTCTCCAAATTTACAAATTCTAATTTCTCTGAGCCTTCTTCAATTTCACTAATCAATTTTTTTACCTGGATGTATCTAATGCGATCTAAGTAAAAAAACTTATCTTTTTTAGATCTTTGTCCATCCCTTATATCATTATAAATCTGTACTTTATCATATGGTTCCAAATAGTTTTCTTCGTATACAATACACTGTTCATTTTTTAAATAGGTTTTAAAAAACACCGAACGAAGTCCTCTTAAGAAGTCTTTATCCTTTACTTCGAAATTCTTTTCACTACGCGAATTATAAATTATTGCTTTGTCATAGCCATAATTTTCTTCTGGTGTTTCAAAACTTTCAAATTCCTCAAATGTCAACGTATGCTCTTCCTTAAAAAAGACTATAAATCTATCCTCGTCTAATTTTTCTACTAATAGAGAATTAAATTTCTTATCCATTTCATAATTTAATACTGTTGTAACCTCAGAAGTATTAATGTTAACACTATTCAACGTATACTCATTAATTAAAATCTGCTTTTTAACAGTAACATAATAGAAGCCATCCTGCCCCTCTACTGTTTTCTGCTGAAAAAAATCTAATATTATTTTATCTCTCTGTGTATTCACTTTGGTCATTTTTTTATTATTAACTTCATAAGTATAATAATTTATAATTCCTAAATCACTAAAATCTTCGCTATATACTTTTTTCGTCTCCCTTAAAAAAAGTTTGCCATCTAATTTACAGACAGGTTCTAACTTATTGTTTGTTAGTTTTTTCAAATCAATTATTTCCATAACTTACTCCTTATGCGCAATTTAATACATGCATTGTAATTATTTACCAACGGATGTATTCTATTCATTAAAAACGATTTAGCTTATCATATTCATAACAAACATCATTATAATACAAAATAACTAGTCAGTATAATATCATACTGACTAGTTATTTTATTCTATTGCTTTATTAAAATGCAAAATTCCCATTTTTAAATACAGGTACTTCTTTTCCATCTCTTGTAATACCTATTATCTCTAAATCTTCTGTTCCAACCATAAAGTCTTCGTGAACAAAAGAATCATTTACTTCTAGTTTTTGGAGTTCCTGCTCACTTAAATTCTCACCATTTTTTATGCATACTGGATATGCTTTTCCAATAGCCAAATGACAAGAGGCATTTTCATCAAAAAGTGTATTATAAAATAATATGTTTGAATTAGATATTGGCGAATCATATGGTACCAATGCTACTTCACCAAGATAATATGATCCTTCATCCGTTTCAATAATACTCTTTAGACTATCGTATCCTTTTTCTGCTGTGAACTCTATAATTCGTCCTTCCTTAAAAGTAAGTGAGAAATCCTCTATCAGATTCCCATTATAGTTTAGAGGTTTTGAGCTTACAACTATTCCATTAACCCCAGTTTTTTTAGGAAGTGTAAATACCTCTTCAGTAGGCATATTGGCTATAAACTCTATACCTTCAGGTGTATAATCTGATCCTCCAAGCCATAAATGTTCTTCTGACAGTTCAATTTTAAGATCAGTACCTAATGAGTTTTTATATTGTAAATATTTAAAGTTGTTTGAATTTAAAAAATCCATACTTTTCTTTAGGTTTCCTTTATGGGTTTCCCATGATGCAACAGGGTCCATTGTATCAACTCTTACAGTTTTAAATATAGCGTCCCAAAGTTTTTCTACTGCTTTATCTTCAGAATCCTCTGGAAATACTTTTTTTGCCCATGATATAGTCGGAATTGATGCAATACACCAAACATTTCTATTGCTCATAAGCCTTTCTCTATATTCCTTTATTGCATTACTAGCTGCTTTATGCGCTTTTGCCATTCTCTCAGGATTAACATCCATCATAAGCTCAGGGTCAGAGGCTGAAATACTTAGGAACGCCGCTCCCTTGCGCACATTTGACAAATAAAAATCTCTCTGCCAGTCTGGGTATTCTTTGAAAACCTCATCTTGCGCATTCATAAATTTAATTTTTGAAGATAGCTCATCTCTCCAGTTTATAACTACATCTCTAGCTCCTTCATTATAAGCAATTTTTGACGCGATTCTAACAAAAGAAGCACACTCAATAGGAGCGTTAATAACGAGGATTTGATTCTTTTGAATATTAATTCCTGTCTTCACCAATAAAAGAGCATATTTTTCTAATAATTCATTGTTCATAGTAAAACTTCCCTTCTTTAATTTAGATAATTTATAAACTTTATTTATGTTATTTTAATGATATTCTCTAAGAAAATTATATCATAAAACATATATAATAAAATTAATAATCGATAAAATAGTCGCTATTAAAGCTAATTGCTTTCCCCATTAGATACACTAAGAGTTTTCAATATCCATCCACTTCTCAATAATCATGTCTAATTCATATTGAACTCTTTGTTTTTCATTTCCGAGCTCCATCAATATATCGTATTCACTGCCTTTATTATTCATTTCAATATCTATATCTCTAAGTTTTTCTTCAAGCTCTTTAATTGTATTTTCTAAGCTTTCTGCTTCTCTTCGTTTGTTGTTACTTGTTTGCTTTTGGGTATCTTCTTTACTCTTTAGTTTTTTCTCTTTTTCAATACTCGGAGTTTCAATTTTATTTCTCTTAAACTCATTTTTCTTTTCTTTATAATATTCATAATTCCCCTTGTAATCACTAATCTTTTTATCTTCAATTTCGCATATTCTCTCAGCAAGTTTGTTTATAAAAAACCTATCATGAGATATAAATAGTATAGTTCCACTAAACTCCATTAAAGCTTCTTCAAGATTTTCTCTTGAATCTATATCCAAATGATTTGTAGGTTCATCAAGTATCAAAAGATTTATATCATTTTGGATTAACATACAAAGCTTTAGTCTACTCTTTTCTCCTCCTGAAAGATTTTTAACCTTTTTAAAAACACTTTCTCCATAGAACAAGAACTTTGCAAGGATCCCCCGAGCCGGTCCTTCTAAAATATAAATATCCTCTCTAAAAGCTTCAAGCACTGTTAGTTCTTCATTATTAAAGCCAACGTTTTGAGGAAGATATCCTATTTGGGTGTTCGAGCCTAACCTTACCTCTCCACAATCTGCCTCTACTTCACCTAGAAGAGTTTTTATAATAGTTGATTTACCACTCCCATTATCACCTATTAAAGCTGTACGTTCGCCATATCTTACTTCTAAATACAAATCCTCTAATATTTTCTTATCATTAAAGCTTTTATATAAACCTTTAATGCTTAGGGTGTCCTTTCCAGATCTCTCTGTATCAGTAAAGTCTAATTGAATTTTTGGTTGATTCATTAGAGGCTTATCAACTTTTTCTATTTTATCTAATCTCTTTTGCATACTAGCCGCTCTTTTAAAAAACTTTTCATTATCCGCTTGAGTAGCCCATATCCTCAATTGCTTGATTGCTTTCTCCATAGCCTTTATTTTTTTCTGTTGATCTTTATACGCTTCAAATTGTTCAAAGACCCTTCTTTGCTTTTCAATAACATAATAGGAATAATTACCATCATAAAACGAATTTTCTTCATCTTCGATTTCAACTATTTTTGTTACAACTCTATCTAAAAAATATCTATCATGCGAAATAACAATTACTGTCCCTTTGTATACTTTAAGATAACCTTCAAGCCATTCTATAGATGTCACATCTAGATGATTGGATGGCTCATCTAAAAGAAGTATATCTGGATTCTCAAGAAGAATTTTACCAAGTATTACAATAGTTTTTTCACCGCCACTTAAACTAATAAAATCTCTGCTCAAAAATTTTTGATTAAACTTTAGCCCAGTGCAAACCTTACTCATTTTTTCTTCTATTTCATAACCGCCTTTTGTTTCATAGAGTTCATTAAGTTCTCCATATTTTCTTAATGCATATTCTAATTCTTTTTCCTTTAAAATAGACATCTGTGTCTCTAGTATTTTCATACTATCATTTATTCCATATTGAATTTTAAAGGCAATTTTTAAAACATCTATTACTTTGTACGATTCTGGGTAATCCGGTATTTGGTGTAAATAACCTATTGTTGCATTTTTTCTTATGGATATGCTACCTTTATCTTTGTTTTCCATACCAGCAATAATTTTAAGAACCGTAGTTTTACCTGTACCATTTTTTCCTATTAAACCAACTCTATCTCCATTTTGAACTTCAAAAGTAATATTTTCAAAAATCCTATTACCTCCAAAATATTTTCCTACTTCTTTTAATGCTAATTCTATCATTATAGATTCCTCCTATATTTTTAAACAATATAAATTTCCAAAACAAAATAAAAAACCCCAGTAAACGCCGTTACCAAGATTTTTAGTATTTTGATTATATATAAATTAGTTCTACTAACCAATTATTAATCTAAACAAAAAACCTAGGCAAGATATTCCTCACCTAGGCTTACAAATAACATAATTATAATGTATTTAAGGCAAAGATAACTCATTTCTTTTTAGTGATATATTCAATTTTGGGTAAACTTCTCCCGTAAAATTGAAATCAGTAAATGATATTCCAGATAATGCTATCGGTAATCTATCTAATATCATGTTTTCTAAAAGGAACTTAGCCATCATTTTCACCTCCATAAATAGTAATTTTGAAACTCTATTAATTAATATTACCATTAATCTTATTTAATATCAATATTGGTATTTATTATTTTTTTTAAATAAGACTTATTTCAATAACATTAATTTTTATCATTTTGGTTATACTAAATTCAAAGTAAAAATTATAAAATAATAAGGAGGATTTGTAATGAAAGTAAAAGCTATATTAATAATATCAGCTATATTAATTGTACTATCTGTTGGTTGTTCTAAAAAAGCTGAGGTGATACCCGATACACCAACAACACCACCAGCTACAACAACACCACCGGAAACAACACCTGATGTTGTAACCACAGCTTCGATAGTGGATACTGAGGCTGCTTTTGAAAAGGCCATAAGTAACGAGGGTACATGGATTATCGCCACATTAAAGGACTTATCTTTTGATAAAGATCTTGTTGTCGATGGTGAATATAAAAACGGTAAAAAAGATGATGAAGGTAAAGATATTATACAACGTAAAGTCGCTCTCTACGCTCAAGATGAAGATCGAAACGTAACCGCTAGATACACTTTGACTGCTCCAAAATTAACTTTTAGTAGTCCTATGGGAAGCATAGAACATGGAATTTTCAAAGGCGACCTTTATGTTACAGCAAGTAATTTCCAGTTAAAAGACGCGACTGTTGACGGTAATATATACTTCACTAATGAAGAAGCTAAATCAACATTCAAAATGGATGCTGACAGTAAAGTCACTGGGGTACAAGAAATGGAAAAATAATATGATATAAAATAAAAATCAGTTAACCTCTAATTGGTCAACTGATTTTTTATTTCTCTATTTCATAAAATGTTTCTTTATAATTTTTCAGTATCTTTACGATTACTACTAATCTCAATTAGTTTAACAATGCCCCATGCTATTACAGCATAAACAATCATAGCAATAATAAGTGGTGGTTCTAAAACTGATTGTGCCTCTAATCCCTTTGATACCGCTGTCTTGAATATACCACTGAATGGAGTTAAAAATAGACTTGTAAAAGAATATATCATATCTACAAATGTACTTTGAGGATTTGCTCCAAGAATTTTAAAAACAAGCCTAAATGCTAACAACACTTCCAAAACACCTAAGACATAGTAGATAATTTTTCTAACTTTTAAATTTCCTTTGTTTTCCCTATTTGCATTATTGCTTTCCATTTAATTTCCCTCCACTTTACTTTTGCTATTTTATACCCAAATTCCACGTTTAATAGTTATACTGATAGATTTATAGGATATTATGAGAAATTTAGTGTATTATTTTTATATTATACCATCTTAATTATTGCCTTTCAACTTTTCCAAAAAACAAAATATGCATTCTCTAAAACGTACCACTTGTGCCTAGTATGGCACGCCCTTATTGTTTTTTCATTATAGATTTAATATGAGATATAAATGGATTCCCATTAGAATTGGTTACATTTTATTTCCCTATACATCAGCCCAAATTGGTATATACAACATATTAACTATATGTTATACTAACCTATAGTTAAAGAAACATTTAGATATAATTTTTTTGATATTACTTTATAAAGTATGTTCCTAGGAGGAATTTTGTATGCGTATAGTTTCAAAAATTAACCCTCTACCCTTATATTATCAGCTTAAAGAAATTTTACAAGAAATGATTGAAAATGAAGAATTAAAGCCTGGTGATATGATCCCAGCGGAAAGAGAATTATGCGAAATTCAATGTGTAAGTAGAATGACTGTTAATAAAGCTATTATGTACCTTGTTAATGAAGGCATTATATATAGAGAACAGGGCAAAGGTACTTTTGTATCAGCCCCTAAAGAAAAACAACAAATTTCTAAATTAAAAGGCTTTACTGAAGAAATGGAGGATAAAGGGGTTAAATCTCAAACTAAAATTCTTTCCTTTAAATTAAAACCAGCCACAAAACAAATTAAAACAATATTAGAAATTGAAAATATGTCGACCCAATTAATAGAGATTAAAAGATTACGGTTAAGTAATGATGAACCACTTGCAATTGAAACTGTGTGGCTACCACATCATCTTTTTGATGATATGACAACCGCTATGATAGAAGGTAAATCTCTTTATTCTATTTTTAGAGAAACGTATGGCATAAATCCAATAAAGGCAAAACAGACAATAGAGCCAATAATTTTAAGTGAATATGAGTGCAACCTTTTAAACCAAACGCCACACTCCATAGCCCTTATGTTTAAAAGAACTACCTACACTCAAGATGGAACACCTATAGAATATACTAATTCAATTTATAGAAGTGATAGATATAAATATGAGATTATCTTAGAATAGGGGGCAAATTTATGAATTTGGATGAATTAAATACCATTGAAGTTTTGAAGCTAATTAATGACGGTGATAAGCAAATAGCCTGTGCAGTTGAAAAACAGTTAGATAATATTTCAAAGGCTGTCGACTTAATAGTAGAATCAATAGAAAATGAAGGCAGATTAATTTATATTGGTAGTGGTACAAGTGGAAAGCTTGGAGTTATAGATGCATCAGAATGCCCACCTACCTTTGGCACTGATGATTCACTTGTTGTGGGAATTGTTTCTGGAGGAACTGATGCTTTAAGTGGATGGCTTGAACATACTGAAGATGATACTGAGCTTGGTATTATAGATTTAAAAGAAATAGACCTTAGAAAAAACGATATTTTAGTTGGAATTACTGCCAGTGGAAATACGCCCTATGCAATAAGCGCTCTTAAGTATGGTAAATCTCTGGGTTGCAAGGCCATTGGAATTAGTTGTAGTGATTCGGGCCTTATTAATGAAATATGTGATGTTTCAATTCAGGTTATTGTAGGACCTGAGATATTACTTGGATCCACTAGAATGAAAGCTGGCACAGCTCAAAAGATGGTTTTAAATATGATAAGTACTACTGTAATGATTAAACTTGGCAAGACCTATTCTAATTTAATGGTTAACGTAAAACCTATTAATATTAAACTTCAAAATAGAGTTGTGGATATAGTTAAAGAAGCAACAAAAGCTGATGTAATTAAAGTTCGCACGGTAGTTCAGGAGTGCAACTATGATGCAAAAACCGCAATTATTGTAATCGAGACTGGAAGTAGCATTTTAGACGCAGTGAAATTATTAGAAAAGAGCAACGGAAACGTATGGAAAACTCTACAGTTATGGAGGTGTGATAAAATTGAAAATAATAATTAACGGAAAGATCCTTATTAAGAATGAGGTAGTTTACGGAAAATCACTATTGTTCGATGAAAAAATATTAGGATTTGTTGAAGCTGAAGATTTAGAAAAGCTGCTTCCCAGCTGTGATGAAATCATTGATGCAAAAGGAAATTTTGTATCCCCAGGATTTATTGATATGCATGTGCATGGTTCCGGTGGGTATGATGTAATGGATGGAACCGACGTGGCACTTAGCACTATAAGCAGCGCGCTTTCTGAGAATGGAGTTACAGGTTTTCTTCCAACTACCATGACTATGAGCGAAGAAAAGATATATGCTGCTCTTGACAATATACGTATCCATATGAAAAAGAAAATAAATGGAGCTAAAATTCTTGGAGCACATATGGAGGGTCCTTTTATAAATAAAAAGTATAAGGGAGCTCAAAAGGAAGATTTTATTATTAAGCCTAATTTTAAATTTGTTGAAGGTTATGTTGATGTTATAAAACTCATAACTCTAGCCCCTGAAGAGGATAATAAATTTGATTTTATTAAAGAGACTGTGAAAAAAACAAATATAATACTTTCAATAGGACACTCTAATGCGGAGTATGAAGAAACAATGGAAGCCATAAAATGTGGAATTAGCCACTCTACTCATACTTTTAATGCAATGACTCCACTAAATCATAGAAAACCTGGTATTGTAGGTGCAATTTTAAATAGCGATATATATTGTGAACTAATAGCAGACGGCATTCATGTTCATCCTGCAATATTTAATATATTAAAAAAAGTTAAGGGAACTAACAGAATAATTTTAATTACTGATTCAATGAGAGCAGGTTGTTTAAGAGATGGCGTATCCGAACTTGGAGGCCAAAAAGTGATAGTTAAAAATAATTCTGCAAGACTAGAAGACGGAACCTTAGCCGGAAGTATTCTAAAACTTAATGAAGGTGTTAAAAATTTTATGGATAATACTGATATTGATATATGTGAAGCAATCAGTTTGGTATCCATTAACCCTGCTAAAGAGCTTGGACTAGATACGGTAAAAGGTAGTCTTGAGGTAGGTAAGTACGCTGATATACTAATTTTAGATAGTGATTTTAATATTCAACAAACCATAGTAGAAGGCAATACAGTTTTTAAATCAAACGAAATGAAGAGGTGCTTATAATGAGAATTATTGTAGTAGACAATTACGAGGAAATGAGCTGGAAAGCTGCAAGCTTAGTTAGCAGTCAAATGATTTTAAAACCAAATACCATTCTAGGTTTAGCAACAGGAGATACACCCCTTGGAATGTATAGTGAACTCATAAAACTATATAATAAAAAGGAAATTGATTTTAGAGAAGTAAAATCTTTTAACTTAGATGAATATTACGGAATAGATGAAAATAATAGCCAAAGTTATTATTATTATATGATTAACAATTTCTTTAAACATATCAATATTCCACGTGAAAATATTAATGTTCCAAATGGAGATGCTGAAGATATTTTCAAAGAATGTTTGAGATATGAAAATAAAATTAAAAATTCTGGCGGCATTGACATTCAAGTTCTTGGAATAGGAGTTAATGGACACATAGGCTTTAATGAACCGGATATTAATTTTGAAGCTGAAACTCATCTTGTTAATTTAGATGACACTACTATAGAATCGAATTCTAGATTATTTAAGCGTATAGAGGATGTTCCCACAAAGGCAATTAGTATGGGAATAAAAACTATAATGTATTCAAAGAGAATTGTGCTTCTAGCAAGTGGACTGTCAAAAGCTGATGCTATTTATAAACTCATAAATGGTAAGATCAATCCTGAAATTCCTGCTTCTATCCTTCAACTACATCAAGATGTAACAGTTATTTTGGATAAAGATGCTGCCAGCAAATTATAAAATAACCTTATTAGGCTAAATAAAAGAGCAAAAACTTTTATCTTATTAATAGTTTTTGCCTTTTATTTATTATTTGTTTGTGATACAAATGATTTGTTATAAACTTTGGAGCTGAAAAAGGGGATCGAACCCTCGACCTACGCGTTACGAGTGCGTTAGATTGCTTATATTTACATTCAGTAAGTTATACTAACCATTGGTATATCAGCGTTTGTATCTATTGTCTTATATTATCTTATATTAAAAGTGGGTACTGTTTTTTAACATTAGTACCCAAATAGTACCCAATAATAAATTTTGAAATAATAACAAAAACCTTAGATTACACACTAACTTTTCTTCTTATTTCTTCGATTTGCTTATATTCTATTTTTTTATGTTTCTCTAGAAATTTATTGAATTGTCTATACTTATAATAATTAAAAGTATAGGGTATTTTTAATTTATGATCTTTTGATATTCTTACAAATTCATTGTAAATCTTAACTTGAAATTTAGCTAAATATATAAGATTTTCAATTACTTCTTCATGCATAAATTCTTCAACCTTTTCTCCTTCATACATTTTATTGTTAAAGCTTAAGCAAAATGCCTCTATTTCATTGTAAAACTCAATAAAACTTGAAAACGAAATTGAAAATATATTCATATTATTACAGTTTATTTCCTTATATTCTGCATTATGTATGTCAGTTGGTAATGTTTTTAATAGACTTATTTTTGTAACTTCTTTTATTAAATTACTTTTTTTATCCATTATTTCTTTATATCTAATTTCACATTTTTCACAAAGTTGTCTTTCTTTATCTATTTTATCTGTTTGAGATTTTCTTTTTTCTTTATTTGAATTTAAAACAAAAAATGTTATTGGTATTAAAACACCTGATACTATTAATATTGGGTTTATTTCCATCACATACCTACTTTTTCTTAGGACCTGATACAGATTTCATTATAAGTAATAACTGTTCTAGATCACTGTTATCACTTTCAGCTAAAACTTTTAATTTTTTAGCCGGATACTTACTTAATAAATATTTTCTTAATTCACTTCGTAATTTATCTATACTCTGTAAATTCTCTTTATTATTTCCAAGCCATTCGGATACATCATTTAACTCTTTATCATCTAAAACCATTCCAGTAATATTAAAAATTAGTAAGCTTAAATCATTCATAATCTTCCCCCTTAATATATAATTTTAACTATAATATACCATATTGTAGTAATAAAGTACATTTTTATAAATATTTACGAAAAAACTTCCCAATCTTGTTAATACCTATCATGTGCTAACATAATAAATTATTTAATATAGTTCAGTTAAAACGTTTATAGTTAGCAACTAGAGCCTACTCTTGTATGCATTGTAAAATATATGATGAAAACTGCAAACGGTTCCTTACGGCAACCCGTATTCAAAGGTTTAAGGGACGATAAATCACCAAATGATTGTATTGTAAAGTAACCCCATACTATTGTATAGGGTTATCCTTATGCCCATTCCGCCATTGCTAGCTATAGTACATTAGATCTTAAATAGTATCCACCTACAGCTTTATCTGTACTAAATGCAGATAAACTACTGATAATAATAAGTATCTATGTAATGTACATATAAAATATATAGATCAAATATATAGATCAAATATAACAGATATAATAATATCGAGTATAGCCGATATACATATAAAATAGTCCACATACTTAATATTGATTCCAGTATGTAGACTTAGTTGTTGAACAATATTAGAATATTTCGAATTATTTTTTATTTGAAAGTAGTTTTATTATCTGCTTTAGTTGGCTTGAGATAAGAAATAGTGTAGCGATTATTGCACCTAATAAAAGACTGTATTCTTTCATTTTAAATCCCCCTTATTTTTTTATTATTACTATTAAAATACAATAGTAGAAACATCGTAAAACTACGATTGATGAGTAATATTAGAAAGATACGACATATAAACACCTAAAGATTATCTTCATAATATTCACACTAAAGGTCAAGTTGATTTTTCAGTTTCTTACTTCTATAGAAAATAAAACTTCCACATATAACATAAAAAATCAAAACAATAATCCCTATTGGCATTTCATTGAAAATCTGTCCCGTATCTTGTGTCCCCTTATAAATCAGATGAATTGCAGGTA
>NZ_JBNMNU010000043.1:0-27308 GCF_051278035.1 Clostridium sp. | reverse complement strand
TTAAAATTTCTTTTGAAATGTTTGACATAAAAATACTCCTCCTTACAATCTTTGATAATCACTTATCTCAATTATTGCCAAGAAAGAGTATATTTTATTCTGTTTACACAAAATTATTTACAGGCCCCACTGCTATGAAAATATCAGTTTGTGATGCCTTAAATCTAACTGTGCTACTTATGGTACGGTTCGCCACTTATAATCCTAAACCCTCTATAAACCTGCTCAAGCAGCATCACTCTAAATAATTGATGTGGAAAAGTCATTTTTGAAAAGCATAATTTATAATTAGCTCTTTCCAAAACTGCCTTGGAAAGTCCTAATGAACCTCCAATTATAAAAGCTATATTACTATCCCCTTTTATTCCTAAATCTCTTATATAATTTGAAAGCTCCACTGATGATATCATATCACCCTCAAGCTCTAGTGCAATAACAAACATATTATCCTTTATGCCCTTAAGTATTGCGTCCCCTTCTTTATCCTTTATTATAGTTTCTTCTTTTTCAGAGGCATTATCGGGAGTTTTCTCATCACTTAATTCAACAATCCTTAGTTTGCAATATCTGGATAGTCTTTTTGTATACTCATCTATAGCACTTTTCAAATATTTCTCTTTTATTTTACCTACACAAATTATAGTTATATTCATTATAAAGTCTCCTTAATTTAAGTTATATTATAATTATCATACCTATAATATCCTATTTATATAATAAAAACAAATAACGTGGAGCAAAGCCCCACGTTATAAATAAAGTTTTATCTAATACTATATGCTCAAATCTCTTTTTCCGTAGAAGACATATGTGATGCTCACCATTGCAGCAATAATTAAAATAGATAATATTACAAAACTCAATTGAAATCCACCACCATACATCAAGTTTTTAGCATCAAAATATTTAAATGGTGTAAGGTATTTAAGACTTTCAAGCTTGCTGTTCATATCTACTGCTATAGATAGTATAAATGTAATTAATAGCACTGCTGTAGATATTGATGTAGCAGACTTTGGTTTTTTACATATTGCAGCTATGGCTGTGCCAATAAGCATAAACATAAGTTGCAAAATAAACATTCCAACCATTAAAATTATTATATCTGAACTTACAGATTCCCCATTGCTGTATTTCCCTACTATAATAATTGAAATCGCTAATGTAATAATGTTAAATATTAAAATATTCATTGTGGCTGCCAATAGTTTTGATGTTATAATTTTACTTCTTGAAATAGGTTTTACCATTAGAAACTCTGCGGTTTTATCTCGTTCTTCCTTTGAAATTATATCAGCCCCAAGCATAGTAGCATGTACTGTTGCCATAAGAACTAAGTATAAAAAGATTACTCCGTAAAATCCACTGGCCTTTGACAAATCAAAAGTACCCATACCCATAATGGCTTGCATAGATTTTGGCATTTGTGACATTAGCTCATTTATAGCTTGACTATCAGATGAAAATGCAACATATTTTCCCATGCCACCAGCAACCATAAGTAGTATACCAAAAGCCCATATAATAAGACCTTTTCTATGGGCTTTCATCTCTACAATAAATATATTCATAAATTGACCTCCTTATATTCCTTAATCATTACCTGCTGTGATTCAATATTAGTTGTTACACAGCATGAATATCCTTTTTAGCATATACAAAATAACTGGCAGTAATTGCTACAATAATAAATACTATTTCTACTATAATAAATGGAGTGTCATAACTAGAATTTTCTATAATGTAGTTTGCACTGAAATATTTAAAGGGAGTAATATATCGCACAGCACCATCCCCTGTAGTAGATGCAAGCATCCCAATAAAGAAAAATGCAAATACAGTGCCCAGAGAAATAGGTATCACAGATTTAATTTTTGAAGCCACTACAGAAATTATAACCCCTAGAGATAAAAACATAAGCTGAACGAAAAACAATGTAATAGAGATCATAAAGAATATTTTGTAACTATAGTCTACAGTTTTTACAATGGATGCCATAATGCTAGCAACCACTAAATAGGTAGCATTAGTAATTACTAGGCATGTTACTGCAGCTATTAGCTTTGATGTCATAATCTTGCTTCGGGTAACAGGCTTAGATAAAAGGAAATCTACTGTTTTCCCGCTTGTTTCCTTTGATATAATTGAAGTTCCTAAATTCATAGCTTGAATTGCTCCGCAAAGTGTTATATATAAAAATATATAGGCGTAAAACCCTAAGATAGAAGACATACTATCTACAGAAAGTCCCAATGCTTTTCTTACCGGCTCTGGAAATCCTTCCATTAATTTTCTAAATGTTTCAACTTCCTTTGAGAAAGCAGGAAACATCGACAGGAAAAGTACAACAAAAACAATTAAAGAACACGTCCATATGATAGTTGATTTTCTATAAGCCTTCATTTCGTGTAAAAACATATTCATAGCTTTTAGTCCTCCTTTTCATAGTAATGCATAAAAATCTCTTCAAGGTCTGGCTCTTCAATCCAAATATTAGTAATCTCAATTTCCGAAATCTTTTTCATAATAAAATTAATATTGCCCCTAAATAGAAAGCTTATTATATTGCCATTTACATTTAAATTAGTGGTCCCGTCAATTTTAAAATAATTATCATCAATTTTTGATTTCACTTCAATTTTAAATTTTTTATGATTATTTTCTTGTAAGGTACTAATTTTTTCTACCTTTATTATTTTCCCCTCTTTAATAATTGCAACGCGATTACATAGCCTTTGAACTTCGCCCAAAATGTGAGAAGAAAATAAAATTGTTGCCCCCTTCTTATTCTCTTCCTCTAGGAGTTCAAAAAAATTTTGTTGCATAAGTGGGTCAAGTCCACTAGTAGGTTCATCTAGTATAATAAGTTTAGGTGAGTGTAGTAGTCCTTGTACAATTCCAACTTTCTTCTTATTCCCAAAGGATAAATCATCAATCTTTTTATTTAGGTCAAGATCCATTATCTCTGCCAGTTCCACAATTTTCTTGCTACAATCTTTTTTATAAAAACTAGCTGAGTACTTTAGTAGATCAATAACCTTCATATTGTCATAATAAAAAACCTCTGATGGTAGATATCCTATTTCTTTTTTTATCTCTGGTCCAAATTCCACGCAGTCCTTACCAAAAATTGTAGCACTGCCAGACGTCGGATAAATAAGAGATAGTAGTGTTCTTATTAGTGTTGATTTGCCGGCACCATTAGGCCCAATAAACCCAAAAATTTCTCCCTGCTCGACATTAAAACTTACATCTATTATTCCCCTTGCCTTTCCGTAACTTTTAGTCAAATTCTTGATTTCGATAACATTCATTTTAATACCCCCTTATCAACATTTTAAATATAAAAATATTTTTCCATAAGTCTTAATGCTATTTATAGAAAGAATTTTTAAATATATCTATATAAATATCCATTTCTATAAATACTTTTTCATAATCAACCCGTTTAGAAACTGTTGTTCTTGCCTTTTGAAGCTCACTTACGCCGAGTCCCTCAAATGTCCACAATATGATATTCATAGCCCTACTTACATCTATCCCCTCGCGAAATTTAGATTCATCTATATTATTAAATACTTTACTATAATTACTCTCTAAAAAATTTTTATTTCTTTCTTCTATTTCATTCTTTACCTCATTACATTCTTCTCCAATTGCAACTTCGAAAAACTTAAAAATCATAGGGTATTTATACATAAGCTCCAATTTAAAAGATGCTATTTGTCGTAATTTTATAAAAATATCCTTTTCTTCCTGATCAACCTTCTTATAAAATCCATCCATGCAAAGTTCTATAGCATAATCGTAAACAAATATAAATAGATTTTTCTTGTTTTTGAAGTAGTGAAATAAAATTCCTTTTGATATCCCTGCCTTTTTAACAATTTCATTGGTAGATGCCTTTTCAAAGCCATTATCCGCAAATTCACTAATAGATGCCTCAAGTATTTTTTCCTGTTTTTCTAGATTTAAGTTTAAGAACTTTGAATACATTTTCATCACCTTCTTTTCTAAGTTATGATTGCTTAACATGGATTATAATATATTAATAATACTCTACCACCATTGACCCCGTCGGTCAACACATATTGTTTTATATCTTCTGTTAATTTTTCAAAAAAAATAAACCCCACACAAAAGTGCAAAGTTTTATTTATTACAATTTGGTGTTGTAGATTATTTCCCACAACACTTTTTGTATTTTTTCCCACTACCACAAGGACATGAATCATTTCTTCCAATTTTATCGGTATTTACTACTGTTTTGGAATCTTTATAATCTCTTTGAATTTCTTTTCTCTTTTCTTTTGAGAAGATTCCTTCCCATTGCGGAAGTTCATATAGATAATCTGCTTTTGCATCTAGCATATTAAAATAAAGTTTTTCAAAGTCTATTATAAAATGTACTTCTGTATCGATTTCAGTTTTCTCTAAGTCAACAGGTTGCGTAAGACTATCATTTATTCCATCAGTAAATCCCATAAAATATATGTTGGACACATCAAAATGTTTTGCAAGATTCTCTACTGTCCCCTTAAGTTCATCTTTATGATTCGACAATAGTTTAGTGTATATACGTTTTTCAACTTCTCCATATTCTTCCCAAAACGCAGACTCTCCTCTACGTTTAACATAATCAACCACCATATCCGTCCATTCTTTATATAAACCCATTATCTATTCTCCTTTAAATGTAATATATTTTGTTGTGTTACATTATTATAATAAAAATTTCATTAGTTTTCAACACCTATGTCTAATATTCTTATATATAATACATTATTTTTATTTTTTAATTGAAATTATTTCACTTTTGTTAAAAGGTTTGGATATATCAAAGTTTCCACCTAAAGTAACAATATTCTTATTCTCCATTGTTAATTTAACTCTTGCTACAGATGGTAATTGAGTTAAAGAAGTTGCTATGCCTTCTAGACAAATTCTTTCTTTGGTTTCTGTCATAACCATTTTAGCTTCTTTACTCAAGTTAATATGGGCAATATTATCTTTAATAGAGAAACTTATAAGTCTAGTCTCTTTAGGCAATATAGGTTTTAGGTCACTTTGTGCTGTAGGTCCTTTAATAAGTTCTTGCATAATACTTTCACCTATAAGCTCTTCTTTATTTATCATTCTTACATCTTTAACCATTTCTACAGTAGTATCGTCTTTAGACCCATCAAAGTAGATACCATACTCAATGAAATCATCTTTTTCCAAAGGAAGTTTTAGGGTTTCAAGCTTTTCTTTGTTTGTTACGCTTTTCATATCTTTTTTTTCACAACCCAAAAATGACACAGTAGAGATAACTAGCAATGAACATAATAATATTTGCACTTTTCTTTTCATATCTGACCTCTCCCTTTAGAACTCGATTAAATCACTTGGCATATCTCTTCTAGCTAAAATCAAGGAAATATCCCTGCCTATTTTGATTTTGTTTTCATTAAGTATATTAGCAACCGTTTGATATGCTAACTCAGGATAATTATTAGTTTTACTTAAATGTCCTAAAATAATACGCTTTTTCTTATCATTCATTATTTCTACTATGGCTTTCCCACATGCGTCATTGGATAAATGTCCAACATCACTTAATATTCGTCTTTTTAATGGATAAGGATACGGTCCAAATTTGACCATTTCTACATCATGATTACTCTCAAGCAAAATTACATCTGCGTCTTTTATCATAGCCTTTACTTCGTCAGAAAAATAGCCTAAATCCGTAGCTATGCAAGCCTTCTTATTTCCACTATACAAGGCATATCCAGTGGGTGCTGCTGCATCATGTGATATGTTATAATTTATTATATGCATGTCCTTAATTTCCACATTATTGTTATAAATAAGTTTTATATTATTATCTTTTATATTTCCTATTTTGGTTTCCATAGCTTTCCAAGTGTTTTCATTTGCATATATTGGTATATCATATCTTCTAGAAATAATTCCTGCACCCTTTATGTGGTCAGAATGTTCATGTGTTATAAAAATACCATCCACATCACTCGGATTTTGATTTATATGTTTAAGTGCACTTTCAATACTTTTTCCTGGCATACCAGCATCCACTAAAATTTTTGTGTGTTCTGATGCTGCAAATACGCTATTTCCCGTACTTCCACTATATAATGGGCAAAATATCATAATAGTCTCCTTTTATTTTATATTGTTATATAGTAACTCTTCTTATGTCTGCCCCTATACTCATGAATTTTTCTTCTATGTTAGGATATCCCCTATCGATATGTTCAATCCCTAAAATCTCCGTTGTGCCTTCTGCTATAAGGCCTGCTATAACTAGTGCTGCTCCTGCTCTTAGGTCCGATGCTGTTACTACAGTTCCTATAAGTTTATCTACGCCTTGCACTGTAGCAATGCTTCCATTAACTTCAATATTAGCACCCATTTTCAAAAGTTCATCCACATGTTTAAATCTTGCTTCCCAGATGCTTTCATTTATTATGCTTTTACCCTCTGAAACACTTAAAAGTGTATTCATTGGTTGCTGAACATCTGTTGGAAATCCTGGATAAGGAAGAGTTTTTATATTTACTGCCTTTAGCCTACCTTCAGCTTTAACTGTAACACTGTCTCCACCTTCAATTACCTCTGCTCCCATTTCCATAAGCTTTGCAGAAATTGATTCAAGATGTTTTGGGATTACATTATTCACAGTTAATTGCCCACCACAAGCAGCTGCCGCTATCATAAATGTACCTGCCTCGATTTGATCCGGGATTACGCTATATGTACATCCTGTTAATTCTTTTACCCCTATAATCCTTATAACATCAGTACCTGCACCTTTAACATTAGCTCCCATGGAGTTCAAAAAGTTAGCTACATCAACAACATGCGGCTCTTTTGCAGAATTCTCTAATATAGTTGTCCCTTCGGCAAGTGTAGCCGCAGACATAACGTTGATTGTAGCACCTACACTAACAACATCAAAATAAATACTAGTCCCAATTAACTTGTCCGCCTTAACATTTACAGCGCCATCTTCAATAGTTACCGTCGCTCCAAGTGCCTCAAAGCCCTTTATATGCTGATCTATAGGCCTAACGCCTATAGGACATCCACCAGGGAGGTCTACTTTAGCCCGTTTAAACCTAGCCAAAAGTGCGCCAATAAGATAATAAGACGCTCTCATTCTTCTTACATCTTCAGTATTTGCATCTTTACTGTTTATGTTTGAACTATCTATAGACACTGAATCTTTATCTCTTTTTATTCCGCAACCTAAATCTTCTAATATTCTTTCGATACAATTCACGTCTTCTATATCTGGAATATTTTCAATGATACACTTACCCTTGCTCGCTATTATTGCCACTGGCAAAATTGCTACTGCGGCATTTTTGGCGCCACTGATTTCTACTTCACCAAAGATACGTCTACCTCCGTTAATTACCAATTTATCCATATCTGTATCATCCTCACTATATATTATATATTGTGTTACTTTTATTTATATTTTTACTTTTATTTATATTTTTACTTTTATTTATATTTTTATTTATATTCTTTAATTATACCATATCTACATTATATTCTAACACTTATTTTGCGAATGTGAAATAGTATTATTTTGTTGTGCATTAAATCTCATAAGATATGATGGTTTTTCTCATAACAATAAAAAATCACTCGTATTTTTACGAGTGATTTTTTATTGTTATGAGATTTTAAAACTTGCGCAATCAGTACATTCTGGCGTTTTAGCAACATTCTCATGTTTTGTAACTTCAATTTTGTTTAAAGTACAATAATTATCTTCTTTACAATGGTGTTTACACTCATTTACCGTACAACCTATACTATCATTATGATTCATAAAAAAAGCACCTCCCTTTATTAACTACAAAATTATTATTAGCATAATTAAAATTAATTATGCTAATAATCAAAAAAAGTATAAATTACTTAGTTTACATTTATTTTTTTAATAAACTTCAATACATAAATTTACATTAAAAATACAAAACTCAAATATTATGTTATAATATAGTTATAATTTACTTAAAATAATATTAGCCAATCTTGGCTATTAATTCTGTTCGGAGGAAAGATATGAAATATTTTTTAGTTGCACTATTTGATGAAGACTCTAATTCTATTATTCAAAATATTCAAAGAGACATTTGTAAGAAATATAAACTATATAAGAGTTCTCCTAATTTGTATATACCTATAACTGCTATAACAAATCCTGATTTGGAAAAATTAGATGTAGTAGTTTCTAAAATTGTAAATCCATATAAAAAATTTAAAGTAGATTTAAATAATAGTATTAATCTAAGCGAAAATTTCAGCCAAGTTAGCCTTAAGGTTGAAGATAAAGGTTATATTTTTAGATTAGCAAGAAATATAACAGACACTTTAGATTTACATGGCTTTAATGTTAATAAAGAGAATGACCCCATTAATCTTCATATTCTATTAGCTAATGCTAATCACACAATTAAAAAATCATCCAATGGCGGATCAATTTCTATTGATGATAGTTTAGATAAAAATGATTTTTATAAATTTGCAAAAGTCTCTAGGCTTGAATTATGGAAACAGATTAGTAATAAAAAAGAAATGCTCGTTAAGACATATACACTACGTAACTACTAAAATATACTAACTTATATTCTGATGGGGGTGGTTAAAATGATTTATTACTTAGTTGGCCTATTTGATGAGGTTTCTAGTGAATATATTAAATCTATGCAAAAGAGACTTTGCATCAAATATAACCTGTTTAATTCCGATAATAATTTACCTAGGCTACATATAACACTAGAAACAATAAACAATCCAAATCTTCAGGATTTGGATATCTCCCTAACCCAAATTCTGAAAGATTATAAAAAATTTCAAGTGGACATAAATGGTGTAATATGTTTTGATCCTCCATATAAATCAATAAATTTAAATATTAAAAATAAAGGTACAATTTATGAACTATCTAAAAATATAAATATTATTTTAAAGTCACAAGGCTTTACTGTTAGAGAAGAAATTGAAAAATGGAATCTACATATTTCACTCGCTAACACAAATTTTGCTGATAGGGAGTGGTCTGATAATGAATATTTGACCGCTTGTAATTTGGCTAAGGATGAGGGTTTTACCCAAACTATTACACTTAATGCCATAGAGCTTTGGAAACCTGTTAATAATAAGGATGAAATGGTGATAAAAAAATATTTTCTATAATTAATGCATAATTAAAAATAAAGGCGGTTTCAAACATGAATTTACAAAAATTATTTCAAATGCAAAGCACTTTGGACAATCGAATTCTAACAGAACACAACTTAGAAGGCATGAACTTATTATATAAAAAAATACTTTCTCTTCAAGTTGAACTTGGAGAACTCGCAAATGAAACTCGTTGTTTTAAATTTTGGAGTACAAAACAGCCTTCAAGCAAAGATATAACCCTTGAAGAATATGTTGATTGTCTTCACTTCATTTTAAGCATAGGTATTGAAAAAAAGTTTACTGATATAATTTTAGATGATAAACAGAAAACTTCAGAGCTATTCCAACAGTTTTTAGATATATATGTAAATATATCAGATTTTATAATTTCTTCTTCTTTAGATAACTATTTAACTATTTTTAAGAATTTTTTGTGCTTAGGTAAAAATTTAGGTTTTAGCAACGATGATATTCAAAATGCATATTTTTATAAAAATAACATTAATCATGAAAGACAGGATAATGGATACTAGTTTACCCCAGTTCAAATAACTAAAATTTTAAATATTACAACATATTCTGGGTAAACTAACCTAAAGGAGTGTGATTGTAATTGGGGTTGATTTTTTCTATAATTGCAGGGATTTCAATGAGTTTTCAGGGTGTTTTTAATACAAGAACAAGTGAAAAAATTGGGCTTTGGGAAACTAATGTTTTCGTTCAAGGTACTGGGTTTTTACTTACTCTAATAATACTTCTTATCGCTGGTAATGGTAATTTTAAAGCTATAAAAGAAGTGAATAAATTATATTTACTAGGAGGAATCTTAGGTGCTATAATTATATTCTCTGTTATGCAAGGTATATCAAGGCTAGGAGCAACTTATTCAATTGCCACTATATTAGTTGCTCAGCTTTTAGCTGCTTGTTTAATTGATTGCTATGGAGTATTTGGTGCTCAGCAAATAAAATTTACCTTATCTAAATTCATAGGCATTGGCACAATGATTGTTGGTATAGTAATATTTAAGTGGAAAGGGTAATAAGCTCTTTCTATTTTTTTGATACTAAGCATTTTTATATTGCCTATTGAAGTTATATATGCATAATTATATATGTACTATTAAATCATTAAATTAAAACTAACTCCTACTTATAGTTTTAATATTTTTTTAAAGGAGGACCCCTTATGGATTTTAAACAAATAGAAGCCTTCACAAGCGTTGCAAAATTTAAAAGTTTTTCTAAGGCAGCCAGTACAATTTACTTATCCCAACCTACAATAAGCTCGCATATAGCTAGCTTAGAAAAAGAATTAAACGTCCAACTTTTCGACAGAACTTCTAAAGTCGTTTACTTAACCCCAGCAGGAGAATCATTTTTAGATTATGCAATTAATTTAATAAACACTCGTAATAATGCTATTTCTAATCTTTCTAATTTTAATACGAAAGTATCCGGCAAATTAAATTTGTCAGCTAGCACTACCCCTTGTAATTCATTGGTGCCAGATCTTATAAATAAATTCAGTGGTCTCTACCCTGATGTACGCTTTAATATTACAGAACAAGGCTCTGGCGATATAATAAAAAGCATTTTAGATCTTAACTGTGAAATTGGTATAGTTGGAACAACCATTAAAAATGAAAAAATTAAAAGTTACAAGCTTATGGAAGACGATCTTGTTTTAGTATCTAGTACTGAGCTAAATATTCCTGATGAAATAACTCTAAAAGATTTATTAAAATATAAGTTTATAATTAGAGATAAAAAATCAGCAACTAGGAGTACCCTAGCTACTGCTCTTGAATCAAAAGGTATAAACCCTAATTTATTGAACATATTTTGTGAAGTTAATAATTTAGACAACCTTCTTCAATTTGTAAAGATGGGAACAGGGGTATCTATTATTTCAGAAAAAATTTCTTTTGATTATATTGATAGCAGTAAACTAAAGATAAGTAAAATTAAAGATTTACTCTTAAAAAGGAATTTATATTTAATTGTTAATTCAAAACGCACCTTAACGCCAGTTGCTAATGCCTTTTTTAGTATGTGTGAGGAAATGTTTTCATTAGGAGAATGCGAAGAATAAGGTATATATTACAATTGTAATATATACCTTTCTTTTTATTAACACATTTTAAAAACTTGCATATACTATAATAATGTAACAATATCTTAGGAGGCATACATGTTTTCCTTCAAAAATAAGTTAGACCCTTCTCTAAGGCACGCTATACTAAGTAAGCTGTATGAAAACTATAGGGTAATAATACACTGCAAATCCCTTGAAATTAAAACTATTAATAAAATTCAGTCTTTGAAATGCAATATTTTACGTCATATTCCCTCCATAAACTGTATTTGCGCTATTTTAACCTCTAGTGCTATAGATAGATTGCTAGAATATCCACAGGTATCATATATAATTTTTGATTCTTATGCACATTTGTGTGGCAATAGTATCCTATCGTCTAACGGCATCTCCTTTCAAAGTAACTATGATCTGACCGGAAAAGGCGTTGGCATTGGAATAATTGATAGCGGTGTATACCCCCATTGTGACATATTAAATCCAAGTAATAGAATTAAAAAATTCATAGATAATGTTAATAATCTAAATTATCCATATGATGATAATGGTCACGGTACCTTTGTTAGCGGTCTAATATGTGGTAGTGGGTATGGTTCAAACGGAATGTACAGAGGAGTTGCTAAAAATAGCCACATTTATATGATTAAAGCTTTTAATAAAATCGGAAGGGGCTTTCTTTCTGATATTTTGTTTTCATTAGATACTCTAATTAATGAAAGTAATGACTTAAATATTAAGGTTATTTTCCTTCCTTTTGAGACTATGGAAACAAATGAATTTATGCTTTCACTGTTTTCAAAGCTCTTTGATATTGCAATATTAAAAGGTATTGTGGTAATTGTTCCTAGTGGAAGCAATAATAGTATTAAAAGTTCAATAAGGGGCATAGCTACACTTAGTAACTGTATAACCGTTGGTGGCTATGATAGTATAGGAACTCCAAAAATATATGAATACTCTTCCTGTGGGCCTTTTCAGAAACTTGATAAGCCAAATTTGATTGCTGCTTGTGTTGATATTTGTTCTTGCCTATCGGACACACAATTTATCTCTGAAAAAAATGGTATGAAACTTTATCCTCCTCACCTCACTAATTTATATACGAATTACACAGGAACGTCCTGCTCCGCTGCTTTTATAAGCGGAATTTGTGCTCTTTTATATGAAAATAATAGTGATTTATGTTTCAAAGATATATTGGCATTACTTAAAGGATCTTCAAACTTAATAAATTCTCCACAATACATGCAAGGTGCCGGCATTTTAAATTTAGAGAAATTACTGCCTTAAATGTTATTCACAAAAAACATATTAATATTTTTTGAACTTTAGTTAATAATATATACAGTATAAACCATTTGGTGTATACTATAAATATTATATACTATTAATATTATTTAATAATAGTAACTATTTGAAAATGACTATTATAGTTAATATGTAAACTATTATAGATAAATGATTCTAAGGGTATAATTATTTTTATACTCTATAGAACTCAAGGAGGATTATTATGATAAGCGAAAGATTGTTAAGTGAACTAAACAACCAGATAAACTTCGAATTTTATTCTGCACACATCTATTTAGCTATGGCAGCTTATTGCGCTGCAGAGGATTTTGATGGTTTTGCTAATTTCTTTAAAGTTCAAGCTGAAGAAGAAAAATTTCATGCAATGAAATTTTATAATTATGTAAATGATATGAATGGAAGGGTAGTATTAGAAGGAATGCCTGACCCTCAAAACGAGTTTAAATCACTTCTTAATGCTTTTGAAGTATCCTTAGCACATGAGAAGATTGTAACTAGAAGAATTTATAACCTTACAGATATTGCTACAGAAGAAAGAGAGCATGCCACTATAAGCTTACTTAAGTGGTTTATTGATGAACAAGTTGAGGAGGAATCTAACTTTACTAGTGTTATAAAAAAACTTACAAGAATTAAAGATGACCCTTCGAGCCTTTATATGTTAGATACAGAACTTGCAGCTAGAGTTTATGTTCCACCAGTTACAACAAAATAAAACATATTCTTAAAGGCACATATAAGTGATTATATGTGCCTTTAAAATTGCAATATTACAAATTTTTTATAAGCGTAAGTAAATCACTATATACACCATAAGCCGTTTGTTGAATTTCAGGATTCTTTTCTATTATTTGTACTTCTCCCATTAAATCTGTTGTTATACTTAAAATGGAAGATGTGGCATCTATACTACTAAATGTATCATTACTGCTTATATAAACTGGATGAACTCTGCCTTTTATTATATCATCTTCAACATATCCTTCGCAAAGAAGCTTGATTTTACAATGTTTGTCTTTAGCGTTTTTAACCTCATCTAAAGTTATATGTGATATCCCTTGTCTGTCTATTTGTGTAGGATTTATATTTGTATCCATCAACACATTTAGTAAAGCCGCAGTTTTTGCCGCTGCATCCCATCCATCAATATCCAATGAAGGGTTTGCTTCTGCAAAGCCTCTTCTTTTAGCTTCATTAATAGCTTCTTCATAACTATTTTCATTTTCCATTTCTTCTAAAACAAAGTTAGTGGTAGAGTTTAGTATCCCTTTAAAGGCTAAAACCTTGCAGCCTGGAAGTGTATATTTAACAAAATTAAAGATAGGAGTTCCATCCATTACCGTAGTTTCAAATAAAAATTGAAGACCTTTATCTTTTGCGTTATGACGAAGCTCTTTATACTTAAAAGCTATAGGCCCTTTGTTTGCTGTTATAACATGCATGCCCATATCAAAAGCAGCTTCAATATGGTTTATTGCTGGCTGCCCATCATAAATAGATAAGGTGCTTAATTCAACTAATAGATTAGAACTACAACTTCTAATAATCTGCAATGTTTCCATTGTCACCGTATCTTCTCCGCTTGGATCAAATCTTCCAGTGCTTTTAACCTCTCTAAGGGCTTTTGTAAGATCTATGCCAATAGAGTTAATAATCGAACCCTTTGACCTCCCTGCAATAGCTGTGACTCTAATTTCGTATCCTGTATCCTCTTCAATCTCTGAATTTTTAGTTATTAACATTCTACAGAATTCCTGTGCTGCATTCCCAAATCCAACTAAACATATATTTATTTCCTTGTTATGCATTTGCATCACATCCTTTTTTCATACCTATTAACAGCCTTTACTATGAATTTTTGATTTATAATAAATCTCTTGTAATTACAAGAGCTCTCTTCTAACTAAATCTAACAGTTGCATAGTTGCCCTTTCACGTATTTTCTGCCTATCTCCGGATAATTTAAGCATTTTTGTTTTAGTTTCTCCGTTTATGCATAAACCTACGTATACTAGTCCCACTGGTTTTTCTCCACTTCCACCACCTGGTCCCGCAATTCCCGTAGTGGAAATCCCAATATTTACACCTGCAGTTTTTGCTATGCCTATTGCCATTTCAGCTGCTACTTCACTGCTTACTGCACCATATTTATCTAAGGTTTCCTTCTTTACTCCAAGCCTTCTGATCTTGGCCTCATTTGTGTAAGTCACAACACCTTCCATGAACACAGATGATATCCCTGGATAGTTTATAAGTCTACTAGCTATCATTCCTCCTGTGCAGGATTCAGCCGTGGCTATAGTCAAGTTTTTACTCACTAGCATTTCAGAAAGTACATTTTCTAATGTTGTATTTCCTTCGCCATAAATGTTAGCATCTAATCTGCTACGTATTAAATCTTCCATAGGTTTAATAATTCTTGTGCCTTCTTCCACAGTATCTGCCTTTGCTGTAATTCTAAAAATCATTTCTCCATCTTTAGCATAGGGCGCCACCGTTGGGTTTGTTTGATTATCTAATATATCTTCTATCATTTCTTCAGCTTTGCTCTCTCCTACTCCAATGACTCTAAGCACCTTTGAAACTAATACCCCCTCTTGAAACTTCTCGAGATAAGGGACCACAGCCTCCTCAAACATAGGCTTCATTTCTCTAGGTGGTCCAGGTAAAAGCGCAACCGTCTTTCCGGTTTCTTCTATTATACATCCTGGTGCTGTACCATTATTATTAGGAAGTATTATTGCATCTACTGGAAAATATGTCTGTTTTACATTATTTTTAGACATTGGTCTATTCATATCCTTAAAATGACCCTCTAAAATTTTAAGAGAAGGTTCATGAATCACACTTTTTTTATTGAAATATTCAAATGTTACTTCCTTAGTTAAATCATCCTTTGTAGGTCCAAGTCCCCCTGTAGTAATAACTAAATCGGCTCTGCTAAAAGCAAGTGCATATGCTTCTAAAAGTCTTTCTCTATTATCTCCAACTACCGACTGATGATAAACTGCTATTCCTAAATCTGCAAGTCTCTTTGCAATATATTGTGCATTTGTATTGACTATATCACCGAGTAAAATTTCCGTTCCTACTGCTAATATTTCTGCTTTCATAATTCACTCCTCCTTGATGTCCGCCTCATTGCAAGCGACATCTATTCTAATACCCCTTTTTTAGATCTACTACATTTACTAATTTTTCACCTTGTACATATTTTTTCATGTTCTCATATATAAGGTTAAATCTTCGCTTATTTCTCATCTCTGAAATCCAGGAATTGTGAGAGGTTAATATAACATTATTTAGATCCCATAAGGGGCTCAGTTCTTTTAATGGTTCTTCTTCGTATACGTCTAATGCAGCCCCCGCTAGCTTACCATTTTTTAAATTTTCAATTAAAGATATCTCATCCACGATGCTACCTCTAGCTACATTTATAAAATAAGATCCATCTTTCATAGCTTTAAACCTATCTTCATTAATTAAATGGTGTGTAGCTTTGGTATAAGGTATTGTACACACAACCACATCACATAACTCAAGCATTTCGGAAGTTCCTTTCATATCATAACATTTATTGAAATATTCAACATTTGTGCCCTGGGTGTTTACACCTAATATATTTACACCGAACCCTTGAAATCTTTTAGCTGCCTCAACTGCTATCGTACCTGTTCCAATAAATCCTATAGTTTTACCATATAACTCAAGAATACTCGTTTCCATTTTCCATTTTCTATTAACTTGATTTTCATATAACTTCTTACTACTTTTAAATAGTTCTAGGGTTTTTAATACAATCCATTCGCCCATTGGTATACTATAACCACCTTTATTATTTGTAATTATAATTGAAGTGTTTTTAACGTATTCTAATGGTAATTGGTCAATGCCTATGCTAGATAATTGGATCCATTTCAGCTTTTTCATTCTGTCTATTTCCAAAGTTTTAAATGGATCATAGCAAACTAAAACCTCTACGTCCGCTAAGTCTTCACTATAAATTAAATCTGATTCTTTAACTACTTTTATATCATATCCAAACTCTTCTATATCTTTCATTTTTTCTCCACCATAATTGTATGTAAAAAGTACTTTAATTGCCATATAGGGCATGCCTCCTCTAAGTTTAATTTTTGTTACATTGAAAAGATGCCCTTTGCCACGGGTTTGCCTCTTAAAAAAAAGGTGCCGTAAGGCACCTTATTTAAATATATTTACTAAACTAGTGAACATATCTTTATTATCTTTAAGTTTAGTTTCATTACCTAGTACACAATAGTAGTCTTCTTTTGTAATCTCTTTTAATAATGCACTAAAAGAATTAATATCCTCTGATGTTGTGCTTAATACTTCTTCTCTTTCCTTTTGTCGTTGCGATTCTGAAATACCTCTTATATAATATCCTGTAGCCCTTTCTCCCTTCATAGAAGGTGTTAATGGCGAATCGAGCTCACTTATTGTTCCAATAATATATTTGGTCATTTCTCTTTCTGAGGCCTTAAAGCCTGCTATATATTTATATATTTCGTCGTATGTTTTTAAAGTATCCTTGAGGTCTGGATCGCGATAAGATACAAAAATCATGTTACCGGTTCTAGTTATATTTGCAAAACAACCATAAGCTCCACCTTGCACACGTACCTTATTCCATAAATAGTCTAGACTTGCTATAGTTTTAAGTACTAGCATCTTACCTGAATAGGAATAGCCTTTTTTAATAAAGTTATATCCTTTTGCTACATACTGAACATCTGATGAAGTTAATAATCCCTCATTATTTTTGCTAAGCTTAAAATCATACTCAGCATCCGACCGTTTTTCTTTACCTAATACATTAATAATTTTAGGTAGTTCAGTTGCAAAAGTTGTATATATACCCTCTTCCCCTGTAACGCTTATTAAAAGATTATTCACATTGAATATAAGCTTTGATACCTTTTCTAAATTTTTAATGATTTCTTCTGCCTTATTATCAAAATCTCTTTCGATTTCATCAATAAATTTATAAAAAGATATTCCTGAAATCTTTTCAATATAAGCTGAGGCAGGTGCAAAGTGCGAAGTAAGTCTTCCAGCTGCTGTAATATGTCCTCTATCAACAATTTTCATTTCCTGCCTTGATTTTAATTGCTGAATAAGTTCCTTAAGTCTTTTCTTTTCATCAAATTTAGTAGTACTAATTATTTCTGCCACAATATCAAATAGTTTTGGAATACTAGTTTCTAAAGCTTTGGTCTTTACTACTACCTTAGGACTGTATTTTTCATAATTTTCATTTTCACCATATACTTCTGTTGCAAAGTGAATTCCGCCTGTATGAATATTAATATCATTAGAAAGGTCTGCATAATTATTATCCTTCGTACTTATCCTTCCTAACATAGTTGATAGTAATGTCACATAAGGTAATAGCTCCATGTCTACTTTTTTAGCATCAAACAATATATTTATATAGGCTATTTTATTAGTAAATATCTTATGAGATAATACTTTTACTCCTTGTTCATCCCTTTTCTTTAATGGCAAATGTTCTACTGTTTTTTCAATATCCGAGCGTTCTAGTAGCGGAATAGATTCAAGTGCTTCATCAGAATCTGGTGTAGTTTGTCTTTCTTTAAGCGCTTTTGTTCCTTCTATTATTTTTTGTATTTCGAGTTCTGATAGATTCTCCTTGTAACTTGCTAACTTTTCTTCTAATTTCTTAGATTTTTTTTCTGCTAGCCCCTTTTTACCATTTAAAATAACCATAGAACTATGAGTATTGTTTATTAAATACTTTTCTATAAGCTTTTCGAAATAATCTGTAGTTAAGGCAGCTTTTATTTTACTTAAATAACTCTCATACTCTAAATGCATAGTTGGATCTTTATCGTAAAGCCAGCTATCCATACTCGTTATATAATAGTATAATCCTTTTGGGAAACCCCCTAAATCAGCCTCTCGTAATTTAAACTCCGTGATATTTATACAAGCTTCTATTAGCTTTTTATCTATTCCTTCTTTAACTATTTTCTTTAAAGCTCCAAATACAACTTGCTTGAATCTTTCTTTTTCACTTTCGTTAGAATTTTTAACTACTATGCTAAATACTGGCTGAAGTATGCTGTTATCAAAACTTCCAAACACATCTTTACCAAGCTCTGACTCTATAAGTGCCTTCTTAAGAGGCGCTGCAGCACTTTCTAGAAGTAGATATTCTAAAATTTCGAAAGCTAAATGTAACTCCGGATTACTAATATTATCTCCTGATACAAAATTCATGCTTAAGTAAGTTTTTCCAACCTCGTCGTCATCAGCGGAAATAGGATAATTTTCTACTACTTCTTTCATACTACTAAATGGTTTCTGCAGCATTATAGCTGAATCTACTGAGATTTCATCAAAATTATTTAGATATTCCTCACTAATAAATTTCAACTGTTTATCAATATCTCCATCTCCATATAAAAATATATAACTGTTTGAAGGATGGTAATACTTTTTATGGAAATCTATAAATTCTTCTTGCGTTAAATCTGGTATGAATTCTGGATCTCCACCTGATTCTACACCATAAGAAGTGTCAGGAAAAAGGGATTCTTGAATTTTACGCATAAGTGCGCCTTCAGGTGACGAAAATGCACCCTTCATTTCATTATAAACCACACCTTTATAATTTAGTTTATCTTCCTTGTTTTCTAATTCATAATGCCATCCCTCTTGCATTAATATTTCCGGATTAGAATATATATTAGGATAAAAAGCTGCATCTAAATATACATCCATAAGGTTAAAAAAATCTTTTTCATTTTTACTTGCTAGAGGATATATTGTTTTATCTGAAAAAGTCATAGCATTTAAAAATGTATTTAAAGATCCCTTTATGAGTTCAACAAAAGGCTCCTTTGTTGGAAACTTTCTAGATCCACAAAGCACTGAATGCTCTAGTATATGTGGAAGTCCATTACTACTTGTAGGTGGTGTTCTAAACCCTATAGTAAACACCTTGTTATCATCGTCATTTTCCAAATGAAGTAGTTTAGCTCCACTTTTCTCATGCTTAAATAATCTTGTCACTGAATTTAACTCTTCTATTTTCTTTTCCTGGATTAACTTGAAACCATGATATATACTGCCAATAGTAAATTTCATTTTATCCTCCTCATACTTTCATATTATTCTTCCTATTTCATAGGATCAACTTGCCACCTGGGCGGCATCAATTTATGTCTAATATATTCATTATACACCACTTTATACCATACTACCAATCACATAAATGATTTAATACATCTATGTTTCCTCATTTTTATTTTGTCTATTCTAAATATTAAAAATAAAATTACTTACTTGAACTTCAAATATTATTACTATAGATTAAAACACTCAGAAGCATAGCTTCTGAGTGTTTTAATCTATAGTATTGGAACTATTATCTTACCTAGAATATTTACAAAGTTAAAATCCTCGAAACTAAATTCTTTTATCGTCGTTGATTCTGTTAAATACAATACGCCTTTTACCACATCACCCTGAATCAGTGGAATAGCCATAACCGACTGCCAGTTTGGCCCACCCGTTACCCTATCATACTCAGTTATTGTGTCCCAATCTATTTTGAATACTCCTTGTTTACTAATAAATACAGATTCTATTATATCCTTGTTATACGCATCTGTATCTATCCACTCATTTTTCAAAATTTTTCTTGAATATGTTTGGATAATATCTTCGTTCTCCATAATAAATAAAATACCATTATTTGCTTCTGTAATTTCAATAATTCTACCGAGCAAGCTATATATTTTATCTTCTGTGCTTGTTTTTGCGTTTGTAAGCTCAATTAGTTCTATCATTGCAAGTACATTTCTATGGTCTTGTATTGCATTGCCTGATATTATCCCCGTAAGTCTATCTGTTCTTTTAGCCTTTTTAGAGAATTCACTATTCCAAATAGAGTATCTATTTCTTCCCTGCTCCTTTGCAACATATAAAGCCTTATCTACCCTCTCAACTAATTCATCTTGCCACTCTCCATGAAGTGGATATGTTGCAATACCCAAGCTTACGGTGAGATCCCGTCTATTATCCAGTATTTTTTCATCTTCTATTTTGTATCGTAGCTTTTCAGCCAGAATTTCAGCATCGCAAATATCCGTATCTGGTAGAATAACGATAAATTCTTCTCCACCGTACCTACCTACAATGTCTGTTTCTCTTAGATTATTCATAACAACAGCGCAAACCCTTTTAAGGGCATAATCTCCTGTCCTATGACCAAACTTATCATTAACCCTTTTAAAGTGATCTAAGTCATACATAATAAGAGAAAACTTCCCCCCAGTTTGACTTGAAAGTTCAATTTGTTCATCTAAGGCTTCTTCTAAATATTTTCTAGTTAGCGTTCCTGTCAATTTATCAATAGAAGCGCTTAATCTAAGTTTGTATTTTTCAATTACAATACCTATAACATTACTAAGTTCCATACATTTTTTCATACTATCACTATTAAGATTATTTAACACTCTTTGTGATTCAATATATACATATCCAATAACATGCTTATTGTAATGTGAATTTTTTCTTCTTTCACTTTTAATAAATTCTTTTTCACTCGTATTCCCCATAATAATCGGAATGCAAATAGACGCCTTTAAAGTATTATGAATACCATTTGCGTTTTGTTCTATTGGCACGTCTGTTACCAAACTCGGTTTCTTTCTACTAAAAATTTTATATAAAATTTCTTCATTTTGCGGCAATTCATTTTTTCTGTCACTAGCCGCAATAACTTTATAATCCTGGTCATTGTCAGCTATAATAATAGTCGCCCTTGTGGCTAACGTTATATAAGACAAATAATCTATTATAAGTTCTAGGTTTTTTGCATTATCTTCACCTAAATTTCCTAACACATCACTTATGTCATGAATATCATCACGGAGAGAGGAAGAATATATTTTTTTTATAGACTTAATAAAATTCTTATTTTTTAAGATATCTTTATGATTTACTTGCTCTAATAAATATAACAGCTCATTTTCATCACTAACTTTAATAGGCTTAAACTCTAAAATTTCTGAGTCCTTGTTACTCTTATAATAATTATTAATGGCTAGAAATCTATTAAAGGGCTTTAATCCACTATTGAGCTCCATGTATGATAATCTATATTTCACCGGTAATTGAAAAATTATATCCTTTAGTATGCCACAAGCCTCAAAATAGTAAATTACTGCATATAAATAATCCTTTTTATCAAAGTAGTAGTCTCCAATAGAGGTATATATTTTCCAATATATATCAACTTGTTTGTACCTTTTTGAATACTCTATGGCCTCACTTAAAAATTTAATACCCTTCTTTTTTTCCATTAACCCATCAACGTATAATTTTTTAACATACACACGATTGTCTTTTATATCAGTATCAATTTTTCCTATTTCATAAAGAATAATAGAAATATATTCTTTTTTATCGTTCTCATATAAAAATAATATTATATCGTAAAATATATTAAGCCTATTCTCCATAGATGATATTTTACCAGCTATAGTTATGATGTTTTGGATATTATCCTCCGTGCATTCATCATTTTCTCTCAGATAAAATACTATATACTGATTTATTGCAAGTGCGCGCCATTTAAATATAGATTCGTCCTTTTCATATAACTTTAGAGCCTTCTGTATATAAAACTGAGCCTTTTTTAAATCCCCAAATTTATAGTTAATTTTAGAAGCCAAGAAGTAAAACTCACCTATATCTTTACCTTGATCAGGATAGCTTTCAAGTTCTCTTTTACATAACTCATAATACTTATAAGCATTAGCATAGTTACCTAGTTTCAAATAAACACTAGAAATAGAGCTATAGCAATAGAAAATATTAGATTCGTATTCATATTTTTTACACTTTTCTAGAGCTTCAACAAAATATTGTAAGGATATTATATAATGTTCTTTTGAAAAATATGTAGAGCCAATATTTATCAATACGTCAATCTCACTGCTGCTCATATTATTTTTTTTACATATATCCTTTATTTCCATAAAATATCTTATAGCTTTATTATCATCTTGATAGTACTGTCCGTAAATTACGCCGATATTATTTAATGATTTTATTAATATAACAATATTATTATATTTGTTACACAACACTATATTTTTCTCAAAAATTAACAACGCCTCTCGTACTCTTCCACTTCTTAAAAATGCTAAGCCCTTATGGTTGTAGAATATAGATTTTAGCTCTTCATATTCGCCTATGCATAATTCTAGATAACTGTCACATATAGTTTGCACTTTGTTATACTCCTGCCTTATGTCATATACAGAAGCCAGAATTCCTTGGCATTTAAGTTTTCCTGAAAGATAATCTATATTCTCTAGCATAGTTTGGACTTTTTCAATATAATGAACCGTCCTATCTATATCATTCCTACCTAAATACACTGCCGCAACTTGAATTAAGCTATCAATTATAAATTTATGGAGCTCAGTATCTTCTTTATACTTGTCTATTGACAGATAATAATTTATAGCTAGATCTATATGCCCTTCTTGTTCGTGCAGCGCCGCAAGATCCATAATAATTTTTATATTTTTAATGTTATCCCCTGAATAATGCATTATAGTTATTGCTCTAGTTAAATTTTTTATTGCATCACTTCTGTTTTTTAGAATCTTCATTTTTTCTGCATTTTCAATGCAATAATCAATAATTTTACCATGTTGATTTGATTTTTCTAAGTGATAAATTAATTCATCAATATATTCCGTGAATCCCTGTACATATTGATGTTGGAGTAATGTTGAGGCTAGCGTATGCATAGCTTTTCTATCCTCATCACAAATTTTTTCATACATAAGATTCTTCAGAAATTTATTATAAAAGTCAAATACAAAACCCCTATCCTCAATCTTTCTACATAATATTCCCGAGGAAATAAGCCCCTCAAAATCATTGTTTATGTCCATATAGTGATTTTCAATAAAACTTTTAATTATTTCTATAGAGACTGCGCTTTGAAATATTGATATTATTTTTAAAATATCAATATTAATTTGTCGCATATCTTTAATTTGATTTAATAGGACTCCATGCATATCTGATGGTATTATAAAGTTAGAACATTCATGATCCTTAGTCCAATATCCCTTTACTTCATCCACATAAATATATTTTTTATTAAAAAAGCTCTTTATAATTTCCTCAACAAATAAAGGATTACCCTTAGTCTTTTCATATATACTACTAGCAAATTTATTAGGTATATTAGGCATACTTAGAATATTTTGAATCATTATACCTACTTGTTTTTCACCTAGTTCTTTTAGAAAAATATTGTTTACATCACTACTCTTAGATATATTTTTTGTAAATTCCATAAATCTTTTATTTTGAATACATTCTCCATCACAGTAAGACATCATAACCATAATGTTTTTATTGGGTAGTCTCTTTCTTATAAGATATTCAATGAGTTCTATAGTAAAATCATCTGCTAAGTGAAAATTATCAATAATTATAACTATAGGTATATTATTTATACATTCTTCTATAAAACCCGTAGTTCTATTGATAAGTCTAAATCTTTCTTTACCACCGCTTAATGGTTCAGTAGGTATTATGTTTTTTTTACCACTTAGTTCAGGTATAAATTTAACTAGTTCTGACTCATATCTTTCTAATACCTCTGTTTCACATTCAGAAATAAATTGTTTTAATATATCTACAAGAGCCTTATTACTATTTTTAGTTGATGCATTCAATATAAAACTTTTATAAACGTTTACTTTTCTAAGAGATAAAATATATTTTAGTCCCTTAAGAAACCGTGTTTTACCAATACCTGATTCACCATGAATTAAAAAAGTAGAATTATAATTATTTTTATTTTTAATAGATTCATAAACATTAATTATTTTATAAATTTCTTCATCTCTACCAATCATTTTCAACTTAAAGTTTAATTTTTCTGTCTCTTCTTTCCTATGTGGTAAATACTTCTTATGAAAGAAAATATTTATATCCATTATTAGGTCTGAAATAGTCTCGTATCTTTTGGTAACATCGCTACATATCATTTTTTCAATAACCCTTTTAATATTAACATTATAATCTTCATTATTATTAAATATTTCTTGGATCCTAAATTCATTAATAGGGTTAATCCCTTCCTCAATAACAAAATTACTATCATTGCTTTTAATATATATAAGAATTAATAATATTCCTAGTGAATATATGTCACTAGAAGCGCTAGTCTTTTTTCCTTCTAATAATTCTGGTGCCCTAAAATAATCAGAATTATTTTCATCTTTCCAAAGACTATTTTTTTGAAGCTCAATTGTTGCAATATCTTTGAATTTAATTCGATGGTTTTTACTTGATGCATTATTTTCACTAATTATATTAGACAAATTTATATCGCCATAATTAAATGCTTTTAAATGAAGATAATTTATACTTTGACAAATATCTATAAATAAGTTTAATATCTCTTCACTTGACATATCACATACAATATCTAAAATATCAGAGTTGTTTTGCACATACTCATTTGTATAAAAGTAAACTTTCTCATTTAATTTCTTATTATCTAAAAGATTAACTATATCAAATTCATATAGTGCTATTATATTTTTACATTCTAAATTGGTTAAACTTATAAACTCCTTAGTATAGAATTCTATCAGCTCTTTTTTTATATACTCTGAATTAAGAATATTTAATTGTACGGTATCATAATTTTTTATTATGTCATTTACTACATAACTGGAAACTACCCTGTTTTGTTTTATAGATTTAACTATTCTGTACCTATTGTTAATAATTTCCATTATAATCACTTCCTCGCATGAAATTAAATACTTAATAATAATTAAAAGTATCTTAAAATTGAACTTATTTTTATTTTATAAAAATATATTATATTTTATTACTATTCATACTAAAATTACATTTATATATTATTATACCAAATTTATGTAGTTTTTGTCTTCTATTCTTATGAAACGTCAAATATTACTACTAAAACAACATTTACAATATTGTTGTTACATGGATAAAATAAAATATTTTACAGACAATAGTAATAGTGTGATTTTTTTAATTCATATCAATAGTTTTTGAGGATGGTGATCACTTGAATATTAAATATAATGATTTTAAATTGAATACTATTGCTTTGAGCCATGAGCTTATAAATGTTATTCATTTAGATGAATACATACTTGTAGAACTTTTAGAATCTCCTTCTACTGGATATTGTTGGTTTTATACAGTATCGGATTCTTCTATTATTTCTTTAGAAGAAAAAAAAATATATGATTTTAACAAACCAAATATAATAGGTGGAACGGTTCAAATTGTTTGGAAATTTAAGTGCTTAAACCCTGGCGAATGTAAAATACTTTTTTCTTATTATAAAAGTTGGAAAAATGAATCTTCTCCCTTAGATGAGTTTATATATGTAATTAAAGTAGAACAATAATCCTTATAAAATAAAAATACTCCCTTATCTATGGGAGTATTTTTAGTGGTTTGTAAAACTTTAAGTTAGTATCTCATATCCTGTTTCAGTAACCCTTATCGTGTGTTCCCACTGTGATGACAAGGAACCATCTACTGTAACCGCTGTCCAATCATCTTCAAGTACATCTGATTCAGCGCTGCCCATATTAATCATAGGCTCAATAGTAAATGTCATATTCGGAAGTATTATCATTCCCTCACCCTTTTTACCTACATGAGGCACAAAAGGTTCTTCATGGAATTCCAATCCAACGCCATGTCCACCATAATCATAGACTACGGAATACCCATGACTTTCTGCATGCTGCTGAATTGCATATCCTATATCTCCAAGTGTATTAAATGGTTTAACCTGTTCTATACCAAGTTCTAGACATTCCTTTGAAACACGGACTAAATCTGATACCTCTTTAGAAACTTCTCCAATTATAAACATTCTGTTGGCATCACCATAATAACCCTCTAATATGCAAGTCACATCTACATTAACTATATCTCCATCTTTTAATACTGTATCATCCGGTATACCATGGCATATCACATCATTTATTGATGTGCATACACTTTTAGGAAACCCAGAATAACCTAATGGTGCAGGATATGCATTATGCTCCACAGTATACTCATGTACCCAGGTATTTATATCATTTGTAGTTATTCCAGCTTTAATTCTTTCAGAAACCATATCAAGTATCTCATGAGTTAATTTACTGCTTTTTCTAATACCATCTATTTGATCCTCTGTTTTCATAATATCTCTCGGTATTTTGTACCCTACTTTTTTCTCTATATTGTTTATAAATGTATCCTGTTCCGCATGACATTTTTTATATTTTTTGCCACTTTCACACCAACAAATATCATTTCGTTCTAATTTTTTCATTATATTTTCCTCCCAATTGAAATTATTCAAAACATCAATTTCAATGATGATTCACCCTTTATTATAGTTTATAATTTCAATTTTTTAAACTAATATTCATAAATATTAATTTAATTCGCAACATTTTATATTTTTCATTTTATTACGTTTAAAATTACACATTATTCTATTTATAAACAATAGTTGAATTTTTACCTATAATATTATAAAATATACTTATATGTCTATTTTATATTTTGATTATAAATGATTATTTATATTTAAGTTTCTACATTTTAAGGGTGGTGTA
>NZ_JBNMNU010000042.1:0-27519 GCF_051278035.1 Clostridium sp. | reverse complement strand
TAAACATTTGAATTATAAATTAAATTAGTTAGCACCGCTAATAACAATCTGCTTTTACCTGTGCCAGTGTCCCCCCCTATTAGCACATGCGGAAATTTATTTAAATCTACAATCACGCTTTTTGAGTAAGTATACCCCACGTAAATCTCGTGGGGATTTAATTTCTTAGGTTCGTATTTAATATTTTCTATGGGTTTTGTAATAAACATAATTTCTATCATGCTCTTATTATCTAGCCTCCTGAACTCTATATCCATTGACCCTGTGTTGGTTAATAATATGTCCCTTAGCTTTTCTACATCTTCTAGTCCCAAGCCATAAGGAACGCCAATTTTAAGCCTGTGCCCATATGCTAAATCAGTAATTTTTCTTACCCTTAAACTCTGATGTCTGTTATTAAATAATCCGGCTTTTTCTACTATTTCTCTAAAGTTATTTTTTATTTTTTTATCCTCAAAGTTGTATAGTTTTGATATACCATATAGGCATCCTGTGACCGTTGCGAGTTCCCAATACATAATATAGCCCCCTACATTAACCCACTAGCTACAACTAGCGACATAGCCAGCATAACCGTATATATAAATATTTTATAAGTAATAGAATGTAATTTTTTCATATTTAAACCTCCTATAATTGAAATAAAACTCTTATATTATTGAACAAATTAGACATTAATCCAGCAACAACTCCAACTATCATAATAACTGCTGCAAAATTAATTATGGTTGCTATGTCCTGTTTTTTAGCTCCTACTAGTATCTGCTCTATAACTACTACTATTAGTCCCATAGCCCCTAATTTAAAAAGTAAAGTTGTATTTAACATTACATATACCTCCGTTTAATATAAATTTTAACTGAAATTAAAACTACCACGCATATTAGCGCGAATTTTACAAAACCATCAATATCTTTTGGTAACAGCTCTAACAGTTTTAAATCAAAATTACTGGGACTTGGCATTACACCCTCCCTCTAAGTATTTTATATAAATCTCAATAGCTCTTTTAACAAAGTCGGACTTTTCCTCTTCTGCCATTACTTTTGAATATAATTTCATATCTTTTGAAGTTTGCTTAAAACTTATGTCTAACTTAGGCATTTTGTACCTCCTGTTTATTGCTCTTTTCCTTACTACCTAATAACATTATATGTAATGATTCACGAAAAGTTGCTTGTCCATAGTAAATTTTACTTATATTTTAAGTTTTTTAGAAAAAAAATAAATGGCACCTCATTCAAGGTACCAAATATCATTAACTTTCTTATTCAATTTATTAGAAACATCAATTCCTCTTTCTAGTGTTGGAGTGCTTATACCTCTTTCCCAATTAGATACTGTCTTTAAATCATAACCTATCATTTTCGAAAACTCAGTTTGATTTAACATATATTCTCTCATCCTAATTTCCTTAAGTCTATTCTTCACACCCAAATATATCACCCTCTTTAGTTTATCTTAAGAGGTATATTCTACATATGTTAAATAATTCCTTTATTAAAATAAATTCGGTGAATACAATTTTAATATTTGTCTATAATTTAAATATCCTTTTATTTTGTTTTGATAACTAATGGAAATGATACTGCACTGGGTTCCCCCTACGTGCAGTATTGTTTTTGTTGTTTTTATCTATAAACTATAAGGTGCAAACGATTCATCCGCATATTTCTCTAAATCACCCATTTAATACCTCAAAAGTATAAAATCTACTATAACCTTAAATTTATTCAACATCATTCTCTCCTCACATTAACATCAAATAAATATTATCTCAATACAAATGATTTTAATCCTAGCTATCACTATTAATAAAAACAATTGCTAAGCTTTTTAATTTATTTTTTTTGAAAATCATCAAAACAATAAAATATGGAATCTGCAAGTCTCGTACCTGTTGATACTAACTTTGCTAGAACTCTTAATTGCTCTTTACAAGGAATGCTATCAGTTGTATGAGGATAATTAATTGAATGATCAATTTCCGCCCATATTTCTTCAAATAATGTTCTTACTTGTATTTCACATGTAAGAGGACTACCTTTCTGAGGCTTTACTAAATAATGAATACTTGTATAATAGCTTTCCTTTTGTTCACATTTAATATCTAACGCCTTAAAAAAACCTATAGATTCTGGATCCCAAGTATATGCCTTGGGTTCCTCTGCAAGAATCCAATCTTTTGAATTTACTTTTTCTATAATTTTTTGATGTATTAGCGGAAATTGATTTTGATATAAATGAAGAACGCGAACCCCAGCCAAATCTGTTACTCTTTCAAAAATATTTTTTTCTGTAATAGGATTTTCCTCATCCCATTTCCGTGAAATTTTATCTTTTAAATGATTAGGATCTTTCAATCTATATTTAACTGAATGTACGATAGGAAAACCTTCCGTATTAAGTTCAGGATGCAATTGAAAAAAGTCCTTTATACCATTTAAAAACATTTGAAACTCAAAGTTTTTTACCTTATAAGCTTCAATAGCTGAATTAATTAACTCTTCCTTTTCCATTGTACACCTCTTATAAATCTAAAGTTTTTATTCTGTCTAAAAGTGAATTTGCAAAATCTTGATACTTTATTTTTAAAGCTCTATAGTATGGAGAATTCCCGTGAATAGTTGGAGCATCTTCACTTTCTAAAGTAGTAAGATCCGGTACTTTCCAAATTGGATTTTTATATTTTTGAGCCATATTGGGAAAAGTATTATGTGTGTGCATTACCGACATTCCTCCAATAGGATTATGAATCATTTCATTAGTTAAATGGTTCCTCACTTCAAATTTTATGAATTTTTCTATGAACTCTGGAATTTTTATAACATAATTATAGTGAGCTTGTGCCAAGTTGAAATGTTCAGGATCTGGGTTTTTATATCTTTTTGCATTATAAATTGTAAATCCTAAAAATCTAACAAAATTTTCAGGGAAATTTTTTCTCTTTTCAGTAGATATTAATCCATATATTGCATCAAATTCCTTCTTCCAAATACTAAGATAATCTCCTATATTCCTAACTCCATACAAAGAAAACATATCTGGTAGACATGGAATGAAAAATCCATCTACAGTTGAAATTATTATTTTATTTAATATGCCTAAACTAGGTGAGGTATCTATAATTACAAAATCGCATTTAAGCTCTTTTCCATATTCTTCAGCTAAATTTCTTATTTTTGTTACAGTCCTAATTGATAACGGTACTCCGCTATATAATCCATTCCACCTTTCTGCTATGCTATTCTCATATTTATGCATACTGAGGCGACCAGGAATCAAAAATAGATTTGGATCTATTTTAATAGGTGGTGGTAATTCTTTCAAATCACCAGTCCCATCTTCCGTGGGTTTTAATAAATAATGAATAGATCTTGGTTGATTATTTAATTTATTAAACTCTTGCTCACCAATATTCACCTTTGAACTCTCAAAGTCATCTATAAAAGGATCTTCTTTTTCCCAAATATTAAGTAATTCTTCGTCAGAAACCCCGCATATTGTTAAATTACATTGAGGATCTAAATCTATCATTAAAACTTTAAAGCCCATTTCAGAAAGACTATGCGATAGATGATATGTTAAAGTTGTTTTACCCACACCACCTTTATTGTTAAATACAGAAATGATTTTCAATATTATCTCCCTCTTCCTAGTTTCCTCACTATAAGTGTAGAAACAGATATATTTCATACCACATTGCAACCCCACAGTTCATCCAAATCGAACTGTACTATGATTTCCGAACGTATTTAGATTCTGCGTTCTATTAGTTATATAAACAAACTGTATTTTTATTAAAAATTAATTGTCCAGTCACCAACCTAGAATAATTACCATTATACTCTTTATTAACATATATTTGTAAAAATAAAATAATTCTTTTTGTATTTTGAACGATATTTTAAATATATTTTTTATATAAGTTTCTTATTGTCATTCCATCCCTACTTTAATTCATATATACGCCACTTTACCCCTTCTCCGTGTGAGTTTCTTTTATTTTCATTACCTTTTAAAAAATTTCATAAAAAAGAAGAAGGTACTATTTACCCTCTTCATAAGCTTAGTTGACTATTAATATCAATCTATTTCTTTATTGTTATCGTAATTTTTTTACCCAATCTCCATTTATGAAGTAATGCTATGTAACATGTTTTAAAACTTAGTTTAATTTTATATTAACTCCTTCAGTCTTGAACATATTCCCTGTATAAATTAAAGTTAAAGCATTATCATCTTTAGGTTGTTCATATACTAAAGTTCCAGTAACACTACCACCTACAGCTAGACTTCCTGAATCTAATGCAGTATCATTATTCACCATTGAAAAAGTTCCATTAGTTATCTGTCCTTTACTGTTTTGCATTTTATAATCATAGCGATTGTAAGATATAATGTCTGTTCCAGTATTTTTAATAATTACTGTAACCATAACAAATTCCATTCCTTTTTTAGGTCGGTCATAATCTGAACCTTGTGATTTCTTTAGATTAGAAATCACTAATGTTGCTCCATCAGAAGCCGTAACAGCTTCTCCTAATGCATATGCTTCTTTCATAACTGGTTCTGCAACAACTGGCTCTACTGCTACCGGTTCTTCCAATGCAGACTCCGTTACTGTTGTTGGTGTAGTATTTGATATTTTTGGAGTTGAAGATGTATTTTTTGGAGTCATCATTATTCCAATTATAAATAACGCCAAACTTCCTCCAAATACCATTAATACTTTCTTAGGACTTTTCTTCCTAATTAAATTAACTATTAACCAAACTAACGAAACTATTCCACCTGCAAATCCTAATAAACCTATAAACGCGTTCATAATAATAAATCCTCCTGCCATTCTATTATTTGTTAACAGCTACCTCTATTGTAGACCTATCTTTTCTTATTAATGACATAAGTCCTCCTATTAGCAAAAGTAGACCTGGTAATATATAAAAGAAAGATACGCATATAGTGCCACCAATAGCTGATATTAACATAAACCAGCCACCTAATTTAGCTTTACCACTTACCAAGCAAGCACCAACAATTCCCAATACCGATAAAATTATTGCCCATGTACCTAATGCTCCAAGTCCACCTGAACCTGAACCAACAGCTGTACCAATACCTCCCATCATTAACGCCATAATTCCACTAATAATACCAAAAATACCTCCAATTAACCCCAATACAAATTCTGCTGTTCTTTTCATTAGTAATCCCCCTTTATATTTTTTATTAACCCATTTTATCCCACTAAGAATATCATGCTTTAATCTAATTAATGAAGCATATTAGGCATTAATAAAATTAACATTGAACTAAAATATAACTTCTAGTATAGAATACTATTCTTTATATTACATGTCTAGCTTTATCTACCTTTTTTGTATTATTATATATATATATATATTCAAAACATCTCTATAGCATGCATTTCATTCATGGTTGAAGGTTTGATTCTTCAAGATAACAATCAAATTTAAAAACACATGTAGAAAACGCCATAACGTTAAATAGGCATGATTGCCCTCCCATTGCTTAGTTAAACTTAATAACATTCTAACTTTCCATTATTCGTGTAGTATGCCCTTAAACATTTACCATTTATAGACTCAACCTTGATTCATAAATCGTAGCCAGTTTCTAGAAATTTGTCATGCCTATTATGTTCCATTTCCATTCATTACTCTGTAGCTCCATTTACTTTCTTAGATAACAGCTGGTGTATCTATTCACTTACTACTATATGAAAAGTGTATGCACTATCACAATTATATCCACCAGGAATAATAACTAAATTCTCACCACCAACTGCTAACATTCTTATGGTGTTACTGCTATTACCACCTAATACAGTTCCTCCATTCATGAACATAATCCTTTCTGCAGAACCATTTAATAAAGTTCCTTTTAATTTAAGACTTTGACCTACTTTAAATTGTAGGGTTGATCCATCTTCATAATTACATGCTGAAATATATTCCCCATCAATGGTATATCTTATTGTTACAACACTAGCTTTTTTCTTATCTGCAATTCTTTTCTCTTCTATTCTTATTGCGGCTATCCTATCATTCTCTACTCTTAAAAGTCTTGCTTTTTCATCTGCTATAATTTTATAAGCTATTCCTTTATCCTCAATAACTTTGTCTGCTATTCTTTTATCCTCTATTAGCTTATCGGATATAATTTTATCCGCAATTTTCTTATCCTCTACCCTTTTAGTCTCAACCACAATTGCTTTTTCTTTAATAACTTGGTTAGCTCTCATTTTAGGAAGTATTACTCCCGCAATAAAAATTACTATAATACCAAAAACTAAAAAACCACCGAGACAAATATTTATTAATCGTGACTTTTTCTCCATCACAGCCCCCCCTTTCTATATATGTACGCAAGCTTTAGTCCTCCACTTTTAGATATATGTTAGATAACATTATTTAGTGCTTATATTAGGTTTTCACTAAAAAAGAAGGTGTATGCTTACCCTCTTCTAATTTATATATTTTGTTTTATTTTTCAAATACTCCAATTCTAATATATCCCTTTCGAGCTTTACATTATCTCTTTTTAATTCTCTTTTCACCTCGATATAAAACGGTTGAGCTTCATCTCCGCCACCCCATTTTTTCATAATTGCGTTATGTTCAACATATTCTGGATCTTCTGAATCCCTGTAACTAACTCCATAGCTGCCTTATGACCTATTATATCTGATTCTAATTTATATATTTCTGTGTTTAAAACATCTATTCTTTTATAATCATCAAAATATATACTCCTATGAATACCAATATATCCTACGAATACACATATTAAAATAATAAACACAATTATCGTTTTTTTTCATAATGTACCTCCTTATTTTACCCACTAATTATTCCGTAGGTGGATTACAACCACTACATGGTTCATAGCCTTCTACTATTGCATCATCTAGATTTATATATATTTTACTTTTACTTAAATATCTACAACCTTCAGTATGATATTTTTTACCCGACTCAGTAACATATACTGCAATCTGAGTCGGTTCTGTTTGTGAAGGTGATTGCCCTATCGGTGCAACTTCTGTTATTGACACTTTTGGTACAGAATCATTATATATTTCTATACTAACAAAAACTAATCTACCTACAATTAAGCTTATGATAAGTAACCATGTATAAATAAAATATAAATGTTTTTTAATTTTTATTTCCTTCACTTCATTCATTTCCTTCATTCCCCTTTTTTTATTATGAATTTTTACCACTAATTATTAACATTTACTAAAAATGTTATATTACATAATATCCTTTATTTTTTATAGCATACCAGAAGTAATGGCATAATAATATGGCATACCTATATTGTTTTGTAAATATTTTCGCAGATTTTTTTTGTGGATTTTTTTTATATGAGGGACTTACCCTTTATCATTTATTTATACAGACACTGGGTTTACTCCTTCTCTGTGTGGGTTTTTTTCTACATTAAGAACACGAAAACTATTATGTCCTTTCCTTGAATTTCTATATTAGAAGAAACCAAAAGTTATTCAGCTCTTTTCCTCTTTATCTATAAAAACTCCATATCCTGCGCCACTTCCTTATATAGTAATACTTTTGTCTGCTACTGTTATCAGCATATAAAGAAAGAAAAGACTTATTTGTCCTCCCATTGCTTTAGTTAAATTTCAGTTAAATTTAGTACAATTCTAACTTTATAGTGTTTTCTTCAATGATCTTGATAAGTAATAGGCACTAGCACTAAAAACAGTTGTAACTTTGCTTATAACCGAACTTATATTCAGTGGCCATACTAGAGTACACATATGAATAGATTATGATGATGTAGACATATATATTAATTACGTGGATAATGGATTAATAATAGGGGGGATTAGATGTTACCAAAAGTAGATACAAGTATAAAATACTGGTTTGTAATAGCAGACCCTGACCACTGGAACTGGACTACTAGTCAGAAGATAAATACTGTATAAGATTGGGTAAACTCATTTAGGAGTAATAACTATCATACTAGTAATTTCAGTGTAGTAAATCCAGGAGACCTAGTTATTGGTTATAACTGTGGTAAGCAGAAACAGATTGTAGCATTCGGTATAATAGAACAGGGACACCATGACACTAAAGATGGTAAAGACATAATTAGCATAAGAAAGTTAAAGGACTTAAAGCCTTTAGATTATGATGAGTTAAAGTATCATAGTAGTACTACAAGGATACGTAGTAAAGGCATAGTACAAGGCACTATAGTATCTATAGATGAAGATGAGTATTATGAGTTAATTAGGATATCAAAGATACCATAAACATTAGAGGGGGTAACCCCTCTGTACATAGGTCGATGCATTAAATAGAAGTGATGTATTAGTGGAAAAACCAATAGTAATAGTAATAAACTTAGATATAAAACGGAATTTAAACTTAACCTTGATTCCTAGACCGTAGATCTGAAGCTCTATATCCTTAGACAACAATTTATGTCTACCCATTACTCCATACTTTCTTCTATAATCTTAATGTATTTATACAAACAGGACCTTGATATGTCGCACATTCTAGCACATTCACTCTTATTTATCTTGCTATTCTTTAATAGGCCATATGCTTTGACTACTGCCACTGGAACATCTTCTATTGTAGTTGTCGGTCTACCTATTAATTTCCCTTTAGCTTTAGCATTAGCCATACCTGACTTAACTCTTTGGCTTATCATGTTTCGCTCTAGCTCTGCAAATACGCCCATCATCTTTAACATACCTTCAGTCATTGGATCTAGTTCTTTAATGCAATCTACAATGAAACTTCCTAATATTAATTTAATTCTTCTGATTTTAGCTAATTCTATAACTTCACACAATTGCTTGGTACTTCGTGTGATTCTGCTTACCTCAGTTGCTATTATAGTATCTCCATGCTCTACTTTTTCTAACAGCTTGTTAAACTCTACTCTGTCTGTCTTAGTGCCACTAGCATATTCCAGGTATATATTATTAGTAGCGACTCCTAGTGCCTGTAGCTCCCGTGTCTGCCTTGTAATATCCTGCTTAGTATTGTCTGTAGAACATCTTGCATATCCATATAACATATATTCCCCACCCTTTCAAATACACTCTTATTATATAGTATACTATATATTCCAATTTATACACGAAAAGGTATAAATAATTTTAACTACATAATTTATCGTGAATATACCATGAAACCCACTTAAAAGTAATAAAAAGCTCCAAAACCTTGGAACTCTAAAGTGTAGTATAAAACAGATGTTACTGTGTACGCTCATGTGTTCTTATTTTTTGTTGCGTGGATAAAAATTAATTATGCGAGTATAACTATGAACTGTGATTAATATGCAACTACCTATTAAAATTAAAAATGTGGAGTTGGCTGATTACCATGTTAGACAAAAAATAACACGAAATTATCAATAATATGTTATAATTTCCATATAAGTTAATTTAATTGTAGTAAAATATTACTGGAATTTTAGCGAGATGTGGTTATGGCATTGATATGATATTACCGAAACATCAATGAGTCAGGTTGAAGTGTTTTCAATTGTATTAGGTATCGTGGCAATATGCCTATCTATAGTGTTTTTTTTAATGGCTGATAAAACATCTAAGGAGTCAGAAAAATCAGCTATCAGAATAGATTCTAGTGTAAAAAAACTAGAACTACTCTTTGAAAAATTATATTCTGGAACATTTGTTATGATGAAGGAAACAGTTACATATATGAGAAAGGATGTATACGGCACAATGAATATACCCGAGCAAAGCAATAACAAAATAAATAAAGAGATATATGAAAAGACCCTAGCGGAAGTTGCGGTTACTATAGAAGAAATAAAATCAAGTCAGAAATCAGAAACTGAACTACAAGATTTAATAATGAATATTATCCAAAATTCGAAACAGGCTGAAAAAAATGTGAAGAATGACCTTATTATAGACGAAATTTGTAGCTTTCTAATAGTTAAAGGAGGATGTACCTACAATATTTTACATCAATATTTAACAAATAAGGGACTAGCAGAGGCATTAGATTCTTCGATCTTCAATGCACTAAAGAAGCTTGCTGATAATAGTGTTACCAATAATCCTTTTGTATTTGATAATGAAATATGAGTGATATCTATTGCTTTTAATTCAAATGTATATTTGTTGTAGATAATAAAAAATATATCAGCAATAATTAAAATATACTCAATTAAACTGAGATTAAATCAAAAGGGGGACAAGCATGAAAAAAATAGCTATTTTATTCGGTAATAGCAATTATCCAGGATCAGTACTAAAAAACGCAAAAAATGATGCTGATGACTTATCAAAAAAAATTATAGCTCTTGGTTTTAAATGCATAGTAGTCACTAATGCAAAATGTGAAGAGATGGATAGAGCGATAGATGATTTAAAAATAATTTTAGAGGACTATGAGATATGCCTATTCTTTTTTGCTGGGCATGGAATTCAGATCAAAAATGAAAATTATTTAACTGCAATTGACACTAGCTTTGAAGATGAATCAGGTTGCAAATACTCATCTATTCCACTAAATCAAGTAATTGATATTCTTGAGGAGAGTAAAATTGGCACAAAAATTATTATACTAGATGCATGCAGAAATAATCCTTTTGAAAAAAAGTGGCAAGGACGCGGCGGTTCGGTAGCAGGATTAGCTCCTGTTTATGCTCCAAAAGGAACTATTATTGCATTTGCTACTTCTCCTGGACAAATAGCATCAGATGGTTTGGAAAGCAATGGAGCGTTCACAAGTTCATTATTAACTCATATAGACACACAAGGAATAACAATTGAAGAGCTATTTAAAAGGGTCAGGAATACTCTAAGTTCAATAACAAATAATAAGCAAATTTCTTGGGAACACACCTCATTAATGGGTGACTTCTACTTCAACAATAGTTACGTAGATGGCCAGTTCTTGATATCTTATTCTCAGCAAGCTCTCTCAGATTCCGAGTATATCTTCAATGCTGAAAGCAGTTTAGAAAAGGTCATTATTGGATTAAAAAGCTATACTTGGGATGTTCAAGATATTGCGTTTAGAAAAATAAGGAGACTAGATTTTACTTCAGTTCAAAAGGACGAAATTTTTTTATTAGGTCGAAATATATATCAGTCAGCATGCGGAAGATTATTTACTGCAATTGATTGGATTAATTTACTAGAAGACAAGCTAGGTGCATTTAGCCCAGAAATCTCTTTTCATATCTTAAATGGTATCATATATGAGATTTACTTCGATTCAAAAGGTAAGTTACGTAATAAATTTAAAGATGCTTATTTAGATAAAGTAATTCACTTAGCCAACAAGCCAAATTATCAAAAGTCTTTTGGATTTATAAGAAGTCACTTACAGGAGTATAAACAAAGAATAGTATATATGCCTGGAAGTAATCAGCCAATATGTGTAGATGTAATTGTAAATATCGACAATGAAAGCAATTATTATATTGAAAGAATATGTATTGGAGGGCAAGATGTACTTTATATTGAAAATAAAAGTGAACTGTATGAATACAATTCTTCAAATTGGTATACACAACAATTACCATTGGAACCCTTTGAAGAATTGCTAAGAAAAGTGTTGGCAGTTCCTAAAAATTATATTATAGTAAAGTATAGTATCAATGGAAATTATACACAACTTGTAATTCCGCTAGATTTTACGTTACTAAGATTTTCATTATAATATCAATTAATTAGTAAAATATGTATTGCATTTTCTATTGCTATAACAACAACTTCTGGTGGAGTTTAACACAATTTTTGCATTTAACGCTGTAAACTTAGCGACAATTGTTGCAACAGAATCTTTTGAATTAACTATTACTACAGGCGTATTTTTAGCTTTTGAAAGAGGTGCTAGTGTAAGAGCATCAACATTGTTAGCATCTAAACCTAATGCTAATACCACTTGAAGCTTCTAATCACCGTTTTAAACATTCATTAGTGCAGTTATAGGTGCAGTGTCAGGATCTTCTGTGGGTAGGGCAATAGGAATTTTCGGAGGTTTTTTAAGAAATGATTGCAAATTAGTCAGTGAAATATATCGTTAATTTTATAAATAAATAAAAAAGCCGCATCGTTGCTAATAGTTTCATGATGTGGCTTATTTTTGCATGTATATCCCCTACAAACGAAGCAAAATCACTTTGTGTAATAAAGTGCAATCTTAGGATAAAACGTCAACTTTTTAAGTATTCTCGTAAATAATAAAGCAAGGTCTTGTATATCCAATGCCCACTTATCTTTTTATCTAGGAAAGTTGTTGTAAACTTAAATCTTATTTCAGAACTTTTTACTCCGTGGATTTAATGAACTGTACTCCAGCCTTTTATGCTCAGATGCTTTGAAAACAACATAAAATAAACCTTTTGTTACAAGTAAATTTACTTCATCTTCTGTCATTCCATACTTATCTGTAATTGTATATCTAGAATTATTTACGGTGGATGTGCTCACTATCTTTGACCACAGAACAATCCCTCCTGTAGTTAAATAAACTACGAGGATTAAGCCACAAACTAATTTTTTAACAATTTCTACAATCCTTTTTCTATTCATTTTCAAACCCCTATTTAATTCTTATAACATATTATATGCAAACACTTTAATGCTTCATCCCTTTTAAAATAATAAAAAGTACCACACTATTTGAATAATGCGGTACTAAGTAATTTAAAACTTCAACATCTTATTTAATCTTTTATGTTCAGCATTTCTTTGAGTTCTTCAGCAGAGAATCTAGAAAAATCAATTCTATTAGAAGTTTCACCTTTAACATTAATATTGCTATCTATATCTTTGCGATCACGCCATTCTTTAGGTTTCCTATTTTTTAACCAGAAGATTTGCGCCGTAGTATCCGCAGCAACTTCTTTAGTTATTTCTGTAGTAGTCCTTATCCCCGCTGCATTAGTAGTGGTCTTATACTCTATATATGAGTAGCCTGTAGCTCTTCTCTTTAAAGCATTTTCTACTTCTATGTCCACAACTTCCTTACCCTTTTTTAAGGCTTCCACTAACTCTATGTGCTCCACCTTATATTTTGATAAAGTAGATACCCCTATACCCAAGTTTTTAGCTATTTGTTCTTCTATAAGTCCATCTCTACACCATGCTTCTATTACTACTAATTTACCTTTAACTTCCTCCCATCTACTTTTGCACATTAGCACTACCCCCTTATAACTTCTACCTCTATTATAAACCCTATACCACGTAATATCAATTCTAAGCTACTTCTCTACAATAACCATAGTATCTAACTGATAATATTTAATTTCATTCTAGACAACAATAAGATGCACTGTGAACTTATGCATATTTTTTTACTGTATTACACTGTAGTAGGATATTGAGTTAACAAATAAATTATTTTACTTATACACTAATGCCTTATATTAATAATTTGCTTTACTCGCTTAATATTTAGCAAGCTAAAAAAAGTAATATCAACAAATTTTAATGTGGACTGTTTTCCACAATTTCTAATGCTCTTTTTATTAAAGGTTCTTTCCATAATTGATTTGGTTCGTTTTTTAATTCACCTTGTATATATGATCTAATAGTAATTGCTTGTTTATTTACTTCAGGTTCTAGCTTTTCTATATATTCTTTGACCAGTATTTCATAATTATTTTCTTTCAATATATCTTCTTGTATTTTTTCCTTTGCTGCTTCATTTATATGAATTTTAAGTTCTTCTAAAATAGAATCTTCACCTGGTATAACTTTACCTATGCCATATGTACTCAATTTACCTACAAGCCATTCTAAAAACTGTGGTGTAGTCATAGCATTGAGTTCAACTCTATTTGTCTGTAACCACTTCCTTGAATCCTCATCTAAATAATCTGCACTAGGTTTGTTATTTTCTTCAACCTTTTCAACTTCTAAATTCATCTCTTTAACTTCTTCAGGGTTAAGACCTAAATCTATGATTTTTACTTTCCTTTTGCCTCTAGTTTTTGTTTTTTCTTGCAATGTTTGATAAATCATTGTTCCTGCCTTATCACAATCATGCACACATAATACTTGTATTTCTTCATCCTCGTCTTCACCATCTTCACCTAATTTATCTATTAAATCTTTTGCAGCCCTGCTAGCATATCCTTTAGAAGTTAACAATGCACAATCAAATTTTTCAGAAAACTTATAGTCCTTTAATATTTCAAAGAAACCTTCCTTTTCTATATATAATATTTTGTTAAATTCTAGCTTGGGCCTTACATAAGCTTCTACTGAAAGAGTTCCTATAGGTATCGTTTCTTGTGAATGTGGTGTGTATAAACTTCCCCGACTATCTCTATATAAACCTTCTATTTCTCCATGGTCTGTTTCATAATTAGTTAAAATATTATTGAAGTTTTCATAGTTTAGTTCTACCTCTAGGTGTTCTGCTATAAAAGGTCTTACAACATAATATAATTGTCGTTGACTAAATTTATAATTTCCATCACCGCTAGCTTTCTTTACAGCAGCATCTAAGTTTTCATAAATTATATATTTTTGTGTATCCTTCTTATATGAATTTTTCTTAAAATCTTTGTTATGTTTATTTATTGCCTTCTGTATAGCTTTCTCAATTGTATCTTTCATATATGTAAGATCAGGTTTTTTGCCATCACTTGTAATCGGCATATAGGGAGTATTTATATTTACTATTATTCTGAGTTTTAATTTTAGTTTTAATTCAAACCTTAATCCCTCACCCCATAGATATATAGATTTTTTTCTATTTTCACTAACATAAATTTCTGAAATAGTTGGAGTTTTGTTTACAAGTATAATACATGATGTTCCATTACAATCTTCCTTAGCTAATACCTCCACCGTGAATGGTATAACTGCCTCATGTTTTCCTTTTGAAGTTTGCATTTTAAAAGAACTTTCTTGCTTATCATAAAAATTATATTCCTCTATCTGCACTATAGATCCTAGCCTATTAGGTTTTACGAATTTAGAATTGTTTTTAATTATTTCTAATAAAGATTCAGTATCATAAAATGGCAATTCCTTAGATAGACGATTTCGCCCGAACTCTTTTGCTATTATTCCCGCTTTTGTACCTGTGCATCCTTCAAATTGTTGTACTAATTCATGCACTGTTCCTTGAGCTGCTTGGCATAGCTCGAAAAAGCTTTCTGAATTATACCAATATGCAGATGTCTTACCTTTGTAATTTTCACCTTTATTAAATCTAGTTGCAATACTTGACCATCTTGTACTAATCAATTTATCCCCTAATTTAATTTCTATCGCTGTACCTGTACCATCATATTGGGATACCTTTTTTATCTTGGAGCTTCCATCATCTTGAGCAATAATTTCATATGTAATTCCTCTGGTAGATACAAATAATTTACCACCTGTAGCAATAACTGCACCAACAACTACCCTTAATCCATTACCTAAGGCTCCACGGGTAGGCAGCCTTAATAGTTTTGAAGTTACTAGTGGTCTATTTATAGAAAATAATTCACACAACTTTGATTCATCTATTCCATCTCCATCATTCCATACGGATAAATACCCACTTTTCACATCTATAATTACATTTTCTGAAACATCTAAAGCGTTATCTACTAGTTCTTTTGCTACAAGTGCTGGTATATAATCTTGTCCTACTCCAGCCTTCTGGGTTAATGTGTCCATACTCCTGAATAACTTCCAATCTTCTTTTATAAAATCCATTTAGTATCTTCTCCTTTATCTCACATTCTTTAAATACATGGTACATGGTATATATATAAAGGATATGCTTTTTGGCACATAGTAAACATTTTTGAATATTCCGATTCATGATAGCCTTTAAAACCCTCTACATATAAAGGTTTTAATACATTTTTTTAGCAGATTCACTATATGCCTTTTGACATCAAGTGGATCTGCTAAAATTGATATTTCCATGTCTACTATATGCTTTTTGATATATAGTCTATATGCTTTTTGACATGCTTGAAATAATTTCATGCAAAATAAACTGTTTATAATTCACGGTTTGAAGGTCTTTTCCATTCATCCTTAATGTTGAATTTTTTTGTACCATATAATTGCCACATATAATTAAAACCATATATATTACATTCTCGTGTACTGAATCCACTTCTAATTAATTTTACAAAACCTAAATTTATTAGCTTATCGATGCATTTGTAAAATGTCCTAGGTGTCATGTATTGTTTATACTCTGATACAGGCATACTAATGTCATTTTTGTTGCTAGAGATTAAAACTTTATTTGCATACTTTGCAGTATACTTGCTTATCATCAAAAAATATATTTGGAAGGCTTTTGCATCTTTGATTAATTCTTTCCCTACATTACTATTAAACATATCTCTATATATTGGAATTAGGCTTCCACCCTTAGTACTTTGAAATCCTTGGTAGTTTCCACCTTTGCTTCTGCCCATCTATTATTGCCCTCCCTTGCCTTTAAAAAGTAGATATGGAAGAAAGAAAGGAGCTATCTTGGCCATTTATTGTTTGAATTTCTCTTGAAATTTGCCAAAATGGTTTCCATGTTGCAACTATATCTAAAGCCATTTCAAAATCTTTTTTAGGAGTATTATGATAGCTCGTAATGTTAAAGTGATCCTTATAATCTCTCCATAAGGCTCTATAAATTTTACCCCTTAAATCCTTAAGTAAATATGCAGGTGCTTCGGAACCGCCACATTCGTTTATAACATGTTTATTTACTGCTTTTTTAATACTAACTTCTTGACCGTATTCTATGACCATATTATTCTCAAGATGTGCAACCTTTTCATCTATAGCATTTAATTTCTGCTCATGTTCTTCCAAAGTTTGATATTGAAGCTTTATTTGCTCCATTGGTGTTAACTGCTTAATTAAAATTTCCTTATAGTTATTCTCTACCTGTATGAAATATTTTCTAGCTTCTTTCCCTTTTTCATTCCTTTGAATCATTGAAATCTCTTTTGCCATATCTAATTTAATAACATGGTCAATGTATTCTGTTTCGTTTCCTTGAGCTGTTAGCCTTTTTTGACTAATAGCCATAAAGTCATTGTTTTCAGCAAATCCATATTCGATCATTCTTTCAAACCATTTTGTATATTGAGTTCCTATTTCTAAAAAATCATGTAATTCTCTTGCATTAACTAATTTTTGCCCTTCGTCATTTTTATAAATGGGTACTAATTGATCTTCAACGATTGTTAAATTAAGCATGTTATTTGACACTCCCCTTTTCCATCTTTTTAATTGTTTTAATCTGAAAATTTATATTTTAATTGCAAAAATACTTAAGCTTCAATACGTCTTACCTTGCCTCTGGGAACAATGTTCTCTGGCACTTTTATATTTTCTAGTGCCAACCGCTCCAAGTCCTCCTCCAGCCAGTCCATGCGTAAAATATACTTTGTATGCCCCGCCAAGTTAAACCGAATTTTCTTCTGCTTGCACAATAGTCGTAATGAATATTCTGTAATTCCACTTTCGCCTGATGCTCCCTTTAAACTCATGTATTTTGTCATTTGTCACCACTCCCTTTAAGTTTTACTTCTTAATCTCATATCCTGAAAATAATTCATTCTCTGATATTCTTAATACAGTAGCGATTCTTTTTCTCCAAGCCGGACAAGGATATAGTTTGTTATTTACAATTTGATTGAAGCTGGACTGTGGCATATCTGCTAATCTTGCAGCTTTTGATTGTGATAAATTCAACTCTTTTAACTTATCTTTTATTATCATTATTAACCTCCTTAGAATGTTATTTAGGTATTGCTAATTAGCTATAACTTAATTATAATGGATTTACAGACATAATTAAAATAAATGCGTCTGTAAACTCGTCTGATTTTAAAAAAATAAAATATATTTGAAATGAGGGATTTATTATAGATAAAAATACCGCTATAAGTTTAATACAAGATATAACAGGTACCGATGTAGGTAATCTTATTGAAATCAAAAAATCTTTTGTTAATTTTGGTATATACCTTATTAGTGAGCTTCCAGAATTTGAATTTGGGGATAAAAATAAAACAGATACACTTCGAGCACTCCACGGTAGAAGACGAACTGATAAAAGTGAACCATTTGTAGAACCTTTATATTTAATGGGAGCGTATGCCTTTACTGGTAAAGGTGCTAATTTTCACTCCTTATCTACTAATGATCTGAATATTTTATTAGAACTAATTTATTTAGTTAAAGAACCTATTGATTTTAAAAATCTAGAAAACTCCTTCAATTATGAAGAAATATTAAGTTATTGTTCAAAATACTCTTTACCATTTTGTGATAATAATAGTATTCATGAATATGCTGATGAGTCAAGAAAGTTTGTATATAGTCGTATCCCCATAAAAGAATTTTATATTGAAGTATCACGTTTATACTTATTGTTTAATTTATGGAAAGCAATATCAGAAGATAATGAGGACAGCTCAAAAATATATGCTTTGCAGTTATTTAGCAAACTACAGGATTTTAACATGAATAGTTATAGACATATACTGTCTAGTACTTTAGATAACAAAATGAACACTATTCGCATGAAGGTTTCAACTTTAATAATTAATAATTTATATTTAGATACTGATAATTTACTGTCAATGTGTTATTTCCAACTCGCAAATTTGAATACAAAATCAAACCAAGATACTGATAAACATCTTAAAATATGTGTTGGCTGTAGAAAAATCATGTGGGTTGCACATGGCAACACTACTCACTGTAAAAACTGTAATAGGAAAACATTATTTAGTAGAAATAAAAAGAATGCTAAGAAAAATACGGAGGGATAAAAAATGGCAATTGAAAAACGAGGTAAAAATTCCTATAGATTAACAGTTTCACTAGGATACAGCAATGAAGGCAAGAAGCAATTCAAGAAAAAAACTATTGATCTTTCTCATATCCCAGTAAAAAAGAGAGAAGAAGAAGCTAAAAAACAATTTGCTTTATTTGAAAATGATATAAAAAAGGGTCTGTTTGTTGATAATGAAAAAATAACCTTCGAAGAATTTATTGATAAATGGCTTGTAGACTATGCCATCCCTACATTAGCACCTAAAACACTATACCGATACAAAGAGATATTAAGTAGAATTATTCCTGCTCTAGGCCATATAAGACTTATTCAGCTTCAGCCCACACATTTGGTGGAATTTTATAATACTCTTCGTGAAAATGGTATCCGAAAAGATAGTAAATATACTCCAAAGAAAAATTTTACTGAGATTATAACAAATCAGGGGTGTACATTAAATGATATTCCATCAAAATGTAATGTCACACAAAGAACTGTTACAAATTTAAAACTCTTTAGAAATATAGATGCAACTATAGCAATTAAAATTAGTGCAGGACTCGGCTTAAAAACCAATATTCTATTTGATACAGTAGACAGGTCAGCTTCTTTATCTGAAAGGACAATACTCTATCATCATAGAGTAATTTCAAGTATCTTAAATACTGCAATGCAATGGCAATTTATCATAAGTAATCCCGCAACACGTGTAGCACCTCCGAAAATGCAAAAGAAAGAAGCCAAACATTTTGATGAAATACAAGCCTTATACCTTTTAGAATTAATGGACAATGAGCCTATTAAATATAAAGCTATGATTTACTTATCAATTTTTGGTGGCATGAGAATGGGTGAGCTTACAGGCTTGGAATGGTCAGACCTAGACATGGAAAATGGATTATTAAAAATCCATCAAGCTTCTCAATACTTACCTGGTAAAGGTATTTTTACAAAGGATACTAAGAATATAAGCAGCGAACGTGTAATTTCTTTAGCTGATGCAGTTATTACAGTTTTAAGGCAATATAAATTGTGGCAAAACAGTGAGAAAGTTAACATGGGTACTTCATGGGATGAAAAATGTACTAGAATTTTTACAACACGTGAAGGTGGTCCGATATTTCCAACAACACCAGGAAAATGGTTTTCAAAATTTATTAAAAAGCATAATGATAATATATTGAATGATGATTCTATAAAAAAAGAAGATAAAGAGCCTTACCTTCTAAGCACTCTAAGTTTTCACGGATTAAGGCATACCAGTGCAAGTCTATTAATAGGAGGAGGTGCAGATATTGCTACAGTGTCAAAACGTCTAGGTCATGCAGAAATATCAACCACACTAAATATATACACCCACTCACTAAGAAAAACAGATAAAGATGCTTCTAATAAACTTGAAAATATTCTTAAGAAAAAAGAGCAAATTAAAAAGCAGAGATAAATATTATCCCTGCTTTCTTCTTGTAAATTATAGTATCCTTTATTATGTTTTTATCGCTTGTAGTACCCAAACAGTACCCATTTTAGTATTTTTCATAGAAATTAATAAATTACCATCATCATAAAACGTTGATATAACTGGGTTTACATTGGAGCTGAAAAAGGGGATCGAACCCTCGACCTACGCGTTACGAGTGCGTTACTCTACCAACTGAGCTATTTCAGCATATTATATTTCTTACCTACATAATTATATACCATATGCTACCTATATTCAATGTAAATTTATGAATAAATAAAAATAAAGAATATACTCTAATCTGATTCGTACATTCTTTATCTAAATCCTATTACTTTATTCAGTAACTGGGAACCACCCCGGTGTATTCATTATTGCGTTCCAAAGTGGCTCTGGAATATCTAGTGATTTTTCATTACTTTTGCTTAACGTAGTACGTATTTCAGAAGTTCTCCCTTCTTGAACTTTGCTTACCCACTCTGGGTCCATTATTATTTCCCTACCTAAGGATATAAATTCCGCACCACTATCTATTGCCTTAATAGCATCCTCAGGTGTATGAATAGACCCCACTCCAATGAACGGCACCCTACCATGAATTTGATCTAGTATTTTGCAAATAATAGGTTTTGTGTTTGTTGTATCTCTCATTGAACTTTGCCAAAAATCCATTATAGAAATATGCAAGTAACTAAGGTTCTGATTTACTAATACATCGAGAAATAAAAGTGTATCTTCTAAAGTTATGCCTGGTTTTTCCATCTCCTCAGGTGAAAAACGATAACCCACTATAAAATTCTCATCGGCTTTTTCACTTACTACTTTTTTAACTTCTGCTATAACAGAAAGTGGGAAATTCATTCTTTTTTCTATATTCCCTCCCCAATTATCACTCCTACGGTTTGAGTGAGGTGAAAAGAATTGTTGTAGTAAATATGTGTTAGCACCATGAATTTCTACGCCATCAAAACCAGCATCTATAGCTAATTTTGCTGTTTCACCAAATGCTTTAATAGTACCCTTAATTTCTTCTTCCGTCATTTCTCTAGGTATCATTGCTCCTGGCCTTTCCGGAGCTACTGCACTTGCACTAATTGTTTGTTCACCTGGTATATCAGAAGGAATTGCCATTCTACCGCCATGAAATATTTGTAAAATTGCTAAGGCACCCTCGTCCTTTATGGTTTTAGCTAGCTTTTTTAGTCCTGGTAAAAAGCTGTCATCATAGGCAGCAAACTGCCCTGGAAAACCCTTTCCTGATAGACTAACATATGTTGCCGCCGTAATCACCATACCTACACCCTTCGACCTTGCTTTATAATAACACAATTCCACCTCAGATATCGTTCCGTCAATATTAGCAGAAAAAGTGGTCATAGGTGCCATAACTAAAGGATTTTTTACATTTAATGATGAACCTAAAATTCTAGGTTTAAGTAACTTTTCAATTTTCAATTTAATCTCTTCCTTTCAAAATAAGTTTTATATTTCCCTTATTTACATAATACTATATATTTATATTGTTGTAAATGATAATGATAATTATTATTATTTGATATTGATTTATTTTTATTTCAGAGCTTACTTTACTTAATTTTAATTCCTCTCATAAGAATATATATATGCTATCAACTTATATCTAAGTACTTTTTTAGCCACCAACATCATTATGAGGTCATAATTTCACGCCTTCACCGGTTTTATTTAATCAGAATAGAAAAAGATGAGTAGGAATTCATCTTTTTCTACTCATCTTTTTTAACTAACGAAACAAAATGTGACTGTAATTATTGTATGCACTTTTTATTATTTAACGTCATTCGAATAGTTATTAATTAATTTTATTATTGGAGTTGCTAATTTAAGTAAATCAATACTGCTACTATCACTACATATTTTGTCAACCAAATCACCCATGATCTTTCTATCTAAGTTCTTAACTACAGAATCTATTTTGTCATCAGTTAAATTTTCTAAAAATCTTCTTAATGCAAGAGAATGATTATAATTTTCAAATAATGGTTTAGTAAGTTCCCTATAATCTCCTTGTTTGCAAATATCAAGTCCCGCGTATATTCCTGTTAAAATTGATGTATATTGACCAAATACAGGGCCTGGAGAAATAGTACCAAAACAATTTCCAACGAAATACGTATTCTCTATTATGGGTTTATCACATATCCCCATAATATATTTTGTAATTTTAAAGTTATCAGTTATCGCAAGGTTTTGGTCTAATTTTATACATGCTAAATTATAAAACTTTTTCCATATATCATTTAAATCTAACTTTATATTATTAGGATAATCCGGATAAGCAATAACTAAATTTGCTTCCTTTTCAGAAAAAGGAATAAGCCAAGCATATGCTTTAGGTAATATCTCATAATTAAACCATACATGAGTGTTACTCACCACAAATTCACCTTGAACGATGGCTCCTTTTATAGTGCAAGTAAGATCGCTCCTATAATTACCTAAATCAGAAGCATATTGTCCATCTCCAGTTGCAAGGACTACACAATCAAAGTCTTTACACAACTTTGCATACTCCTCGGTTGAGTTAAAATTAATTTTAGATTTTACTTGTTTTGCTAGTTGACACTCATATGAATCAACAAGTCTGCCTCTTGAGTTTGTGTATCCGATTCCACCATTAATACACCCAATCTCATTTTTAGAATGTAACCTTAGTATGATTTATATGCAAATAAAAACACCCAATTTCATAATGCACATTGGATGTTTTCATTTTATTATTAATTATTATAATTTAAATTGTAATTTAACCAAAGAGACCAACTACTGCTAGCGCACCAACGATGCCGCCACAAATTGGAGCTACTACTGGTATCCAAGCATATCCCCAGTCATTGCCACCTTTGCCGGCGATAGGGCAGATAGCATGAGCTATTCTAGGTCCTAAATCTCTGGCAGGATTAATAGCATATCCAGTTGTACCACCTAAACATAAACCTATTACTAAAATAACAAATGCAGCGATAAGTGCACCCAATCCAGGAACTGATTCTGTTTGTGCAACTCCTAGTAACGCAAATACTAATACAAATGTTCCAATAAATTCTGATAAAAAGTTCGCTGGTGTATGTCTAATTGCTGGTGCGGTACAGAATACAGCAAGTTTTGATGCTTTGTCTTCTGTAACTGCCCAATGAGGATAATACATTAACCAAACAAGGACTCCACCGAATATACCCCCAAGCATCTCGGCTATAATATAACCAGGTACCACTGACCACGATAATTTACCAATTACAGCCAGGGCTAAAGTAAGTGCGGGATTGAAAGAAGCTCCGCTTACTGTAAAAATATAAGCTGGAATACCAACAGCAAATGCCCAACCAAAACAAATAACTATCCATCCAGAATTATTTCCTTTTGTCTTATCTAGAACTACATTTGCAACTACACCATCACCAAGAAGAACAAGTAACATTGTACCAAAAAACTCTGCATAGTATATTAACATATTATTATACCCCCATATATTATTTTGTAAAGAAGTGAAATGTAAAATACATTCTACTTCTCCAACTACATTTAGTTATTTTTCTTCCCAATCTTTAGATCTACCAACTGCTTTATGCCATCCTTTAAGTAGTTCTGCTCTTTTTTCTTCTTCCATGTTGCTATTAAATGATTTTGAAAGTGCCCAATTGCTACATACATCCTCTTTATCTTTCCAATAACCTACTGCTAGTCCTGCAAGATATGCTGCCCCAAGTGCGGTAGTTTCAATTATTTCTGGTCTATCAACTTGTACACCTAGTATATCTGCTTGGAATTGCATTAAGAAGTTATTAGCACAAGCTCCACCGTCAACTTTCAAAGCATTAAGTTCAATTCCGGAGTCTTCTTGCATTGCTTTTAGCACGTCATTAGTTTGATATGCTATGGATTCTAATGTAGCACGAATCAAATGTTCTTTTTTAGCTCCTCTTGTTAGTCCAACGATTGCTCCTCTTGCATACGAATCCCAGTATGGTGCGCCAAGTCCTACAAAAGCAGGAACCATATACACTCCATTTGTATCCTCAACTGCAGATGCATATTTCTCAGAATCAGCAGCATTATCTATCATTCGAAGTTCATCTCTTAGCCATTGAATTGCAGCTCCAGCTATAAATACACTACCCTCAAGTGCATATTGAACCTTTCCGTCGATTCCCCAAGCAATTGTAGTTAATAGTCCACTTTTTGATTCTACAGCTTCATCTCCAGTGTTCATTAAGAGGAAAGCTCCAGTGCCGTAAGTGTTTTTAGCAGCTCCTGGCTCATAACAACATTGACCAAATAGTGCAGCTTGCTGATCTCCAGCGGCTCCAGCTATTGGTATCTCAGAACCAAATAATGCCGTATCAGTTTTACCATAAACACAACTTGATGGTTTAACCTCAGGTAGCATACAGAGTGGTATATTTAATTCTTCTAATATTTCTGTGTCCCATTTTAATTCATGAATATTAAATAGCATTGTTCTTGAAGCATTAGAATAATCAGTTACATATGTTTTTCCTTTAGTAAGGTTCCAAATTAGCCAAGTATCAACAGTTCCAAATAATAGGTTGCCTTTTTCAGCATTTTCTCTTGCGCCTTCTACATTATCAAGAATCCATTTAACCTTTGTTCCTGAAAAATAAGCATCAAGAATTAATCCAGTCTTTGCTTTTACTATCTTATCAAAACCTTTTGCTTTAAGGTCATCACACATATTTGCTGTTCTTCTACATTGCCATACTATAGCATTATAAACAGGTAGGCCTGTCCTTTTATCCCATACAATTGTAGTTTCTCTTTGATTTGTTATTCCTATAGCTGCGATATCTGAAGCCTGTGCACCCACTTTTGCCATTGCTTCTATAGCAACAGAAAATTGTGATGACCATATTTCCGTTGGATTATGTTCTACCCAACCTGCATTGGGATAAATTTGAGTAAATTCTTTTTGTGCTGAACTTTCAATAAGTCCACTCTTGTTAAATAAAATACACCTTGAACTTGTTGTTCCTTGATCTAATGCCATTACATACTTAGCCATAAATTTGTACACTCCTTCATGATTTTATTAGTAATCGTTTACTTGGAATTTATAGAAACACGGTACTAAATTAATTATTACCGTGATTTTATCTTTATTAAACTTAAACTTGTCATCTAGATGTAACTTGCCACTTGCTACTATGTGGGTGGCATTATAATTTCTCAATATCCTTAGTTGCTATAATATTTACGCCCGTTCCCAGTACATTTTCCAGTACAATATCACCAATATGGACGGGGGCTTTTATCACAACATTTTTTAATTCTCTTACACAGTCATAAACCAAATTTTTTGGAATATCTTTTTCTGTTTTCACAGAAAGTATCTCACGTTTACCACCGGTCACTAAAACAGAGGAAGTAACAACTCTTGTGGGATTAGTGCATTCCTTCTTGCCATAGTTTTCACCAAGCTTACAACTATTTCCGGATACACTTATAACTTCTTTGCCCTCAAGTTCAACTATAAGAGCACAACCCATTGGACAACCTATGCATGTCAATTCTCGCCTACTCATAATTCATTACTCCTTTTCTACTTTTATAGTAACTTTTTTGCATTTACTATATTTATCAAAAACTGCTTTAGTCAATTTAACACTTTCCATTTCGCCGGGGGTAAGAATCTTCTTTTTTAAATGAATTTCCCGAACGTCATCAAAGTAAACAGATATATAAGAATTTTTATATACCTCACCAACTCTAAACCTAACATCTATTCCATCACCGATATTTGCAGCGTTGATAGTGGTTGGTACGGTGTATCTAACGCCATCTGTTGCAAAAATCTCAACACCGACTCCCGCGTGATGAATTCCATTTATATAATCTGCGGCATTTTTACCAGCAGTGTAGCTTTCAGTGGTTACATTGTCTACTAAATCGTGAACATGAAGCACATTACCACAGGTGAATATTCCAGGAATGCTTGTCTGCATACTTTCATCAACCTCAGGCCCTCCAGTAACTCTAGAAAGTTTAACATTTGCTTTTCTAGAAAGTTCATTTTCAGGTAGAAGTCCAACAGATAAGAGCAATGTATCACAAGGAATATATTCCTCAGTGCCCACAATTGGTTTTCGGTGTTCATCAACCTTGGCTATAGTAACTCCATCAAGTCTATCCTGGCCGTGTATATTTGTTATAGTATGACTTAATTTTAGAGGGATATCAAAATCATCTAAGCACTGCACAATATTTCTCTTAAGTCCACTTGAATGGGGCATGAGTTCTACACAAGCCTTTACTTTTGCTCCTTCTAGGGTCATTCGCCTTGCCATTATAAGTCCAATGTCTCCGGAACCAAGTACTACTACTTCTTTGCCTGGCATTAAGCCTTCCATATTAACATACTTTTGAGCTGTTCCTGCTGTATAAATACCTGAACATCTTGCTCCTGGTATGTTTAAAGCTCCTCTTGGTCTTTCGCGACAACCCATCGCAAGTATAATTGCTTTTGCATGAAGCTCAAGAATACCATCCTTTGTATTTACAACAGTGACTTGTTTATTATCATTTACATCTAAAACCATGGTATTTAGCTTATATTCAATGTCAAGATCTATAACCTTGTCAATAAATCGTTTTGAATATTCAGGACCAGTTAATTCCTCTTTAAAGGTATGAAGACCAAAGCCATTATGAATACATTGATTGAGAATACCACCTAATTGGTCATCTCTTTCTATAATTAAAATGCTATTTATTCCTTGATTCTTTGCAGAAACTGCAGCTGCAAGTCCGGCTGGACCTCCACCAATTATGATTAAATCATATTCTTGCATATTTATTCCTTCCTTCCTCTATATACTTAAAATTTCATTATTATAAAGATTGTTTATTTCTTCCGGATATCAAAATAGAATTTCCACCTGATTTTGTAACTTCAGAGCGAGTTATATTGAGTTCCTTTGCTAAAAGGTCTACAACCTTTGTTGAACAGAAACCAGACTGGCATCTACCCATTCCAGCTCTTGTACGGAGTTTAACTCCATCAAGTGTTTTTGCTCCAAGAGGCCTCCTTATAGAATCTATAATTTCACCTTCTGTTACAGTTTCGCATCTGCAAACAATAGTTCCATATTCAGGAATTTCTTTAATTATTTCTCTTCTCTGATCATTTGACATCTCTCTAAACTTTCTTATACCTTCTCTTATAGGATTGAAATTCAA
>NZ_JBNMNU010000041.1:0-27628 GCF_051278035.1 Clostridium sp. | reverse complement strand
TAAAACATTTCCCACCACCGCAGTTCTGATAACGTCCACAAATAATTATTCCTATTTTTTCATAATTATCACCCCCGTCAAATATTCGATAGCATTTATATAAATTATAATTTTAAATCTTGTTTAATTCTACATATAAACATTCATGAAAAACCATATTCAGTCCATTTTTTTTACCTTTATTTAAAACTTCTGGATCATAAGAACCTGGTTGAAACCATACATTTTCTATATTACATTCCACAATATCATCTAACGCCTTTAAAGAAAGTGTAGGATTCACTATAACATTTACCGCATCTACCTTCTCTGGTAATTCCTTTAATGAATGATAAATCTTAACTCCATTTATCTCATCGTATTTAGGATTTATACCATATACTGTATACCCTTGTTCCTTAAGTTGCATTAATATTTTATAACCAAACTTACTTTCATTTGGCGACGCTCCAATTAACGCCCATTTCTTCATTTTAACCATTTCATCTCTTAATATTTTTATATCCTTCATATATAATTCCTCCTATATTTTATAATTTACACCCAAGGTTCCAATCCCTGTTTAACTCTATAATCATTTATTGCTACATGTATAACTTCTTCTGCTAAAACCGAGCAATGCATTTTAATTGCCGGAAGCCCATTTAATGAATCCGCAACATTTTTATTCGTTATTTTCCAAGCTTCTTCAAGAGTTTCGCCCTTAATAATCTCCGTTGCCATGCTACTGGATGCTACAGCAGATCCACATCCAAAAATCATAAATTTTGCATTTACTATTAGATTATTTTCGACTTTAATAAATATTCTCATGATATCGCCACATTGTGCATTCCCTACTTCGCCTATGCCATCAGCATCTTTAATTACCCCAACATTTCTAGGGTTCATAAAATGTTCCATTACCTTATCACTGTACATATTGTAGCCTCCATAATGCAAAAAAATATATATACTATTAGTTCATTTTCTGTATTTTTATTATACCTTTATACTACTCCCATATATAGTTATTGTCAAATGCTAATTTAAAAATGTATCTACATTTCTGTATTCTCTTTTACACAAACTATAAAAAATTTACTTTGCAATTATAAATGCATATATTTTGTTTTTATATCCATACTAGTACTGAAATGAAAACAAAATATTTAGGAGGTATTTTTTATGCCAAAAGCTAAACAATATGTAGACCAAAGTATGTCAACTGTACAAAGCACAGTTACATCATTACAACAAGCACTTACTTCAGCAGAAAAAGCAGATAATAAAGCTAAAATTCAATCAGCAATAGATTCTCTTAATTCTGCATCTCAACAATTATCTAACTATAAAGATTAATATCGAAAAAGAAATTCTATGATTATTTAAATCATAGGATTTCTTTTTTTGCTATTTAGGACTTTACAATAATAACAATGCGATAAACCTAATACAAATATACTATATCCGCATTCAAATATTCTATATCAGCTTTCTCGTGTGTAACAATTACTATTAATTTATCCGCGGCCAATTTAATTACCTGATCCATTATCTGATTTTTAAGCTCTTCCTCTAATCCTTTAAATGGCTCATCCATAAGCATAATTCTTTTATCATAAGCTAATGCCCTTGCAATTGCTACTCTACGCTTCATCCCACCACTTAACTCTTGTGGTCTTTTATTCTTAATGTAAGTTAATTGCATATCATTCATATATTCTTTGGCCATCTTAAGTGCTAGTTCTCTATCCTTCAAAACCAAACTAATATTCTCAATTGCCGAAAGCCATGGAATCAACCTATTCTCCTGAAAAACCATTGAAATGTCCTCTGTAATTTTAACTTCACCTTCATCTGGGTAAGTAAGTCCCGCTATCAAATTAAAAACAGTAGTTTTTCCTACCCCTGACGGACCAAATATACACACTATTCCCTTTTGCGGAAATTCTATAGTCTTCTTCGAGATAACTAACTCTCCATTAAAGCTTTTACTTACACCCTTAAAGATAATCATACATAATACCTACCTTTTTAAACAAGAAATTAATTACTTTTACAAACCCTTTTTCAAATAATAGGCTAAGTATTATTACCACTACAGTCCAAGCGAAGATATCAACAGTTTCTAGATAAATTTTAGCATTGTATAAATTTCTTCCTATGGTTCCTTTAGACAGTCCGATTACCTCAGCCGCAATTCCGGCCTTCCAAGCAAAACCTATACCAACATTACAAGCTGCAGCAAAATATGGCATAATGCTTGGAATATAAACCGCCTTTAAAACTCTTCTTTTAGGTATATTGAAAACCTTTGTCATTTCTAAAAGCTTAATATCAGTATTTTTAATTCCTTCAGACACATTTTCCCATACCATAGGCAATACCATTAGAAATGCTATAAAAGCCGATATTCTATAAGATTTTAACCATATTAAAGCAAGTATAATAAATGATGCCACAGGCGTTGATTTTATAATATTTAATACTGGCGTAAAAAAATAATCAAGTAATTTAAACTTAGTTGTGATAACAGCTAGTAGAGTTCCCGATACTAACGCCAGTATTAAGCCAACAAATATTCTCATAAATGATGTTCCAATTGATTGCCAAAATAATGCCGTAAATGATAACTCAACTATACGCATAAAAATATTTATTGGAGAAGATATTAGAAGCTCTTGATCCACAAGCATATAAACTAATTGCCATATAAGTAGCCAGATTAATAATACTCCTGACTTCATTACAAATTTACTTGTTTTACTTTTTATCCTCGTAGTAAAAATCTTCATCAGGTAATTCTCCCCCTACGGATTTTGGATTTGCTTTAAATAGCACCTCTAAAAACCCACTAGTCATTGACTTCATTTCACTTCCACCAATATAAGTGATACTAGATTTAGGAATAGCGATCTTTGCTGGTGCTGATTTCATTATATCAAATTTTTCAATTAATGCTGCACTTTCATCGACATTATTATTAACATATTCTGTTGACGCAGCATACTCTTTTAAAAATGAATCTACAACAGCTTTATTTTTCTCTAAGAATTCTGTTCGAACAATAATGCTTCCCATTACTAGAGCACTTGGGTTTTCACCAGATACGTTTTCCCATTCCTTTGTCATATCTAATGCAATCTTAACATCTTTATTTTGTATTAATACAGATGTTACAAATGGTTGTGGAAGTAATGCGATTTCTATCTCTCCTGCTGCCATTAAAGTCGCAACTTCAGAATGCTCAGCTCTGTATTCCACTTCTACGTCCTTGCCAACTATTAGTCCATTTTGCTCCAATACGTAATTTAAAACATATTCTGGAGTTGTTCCTTGACCAGTTGCATATATTTTTTTCCCTCTAAGATCGGAAGTCTTTGTAATTTCTACTCCATTAGTTACTATATACAAAACTCCTAAAGTATTATTAGCGATAATCTTTACTTTTCCTTCAGTTTTTTTATAAAGTGTCGCAGCTAAATTTGTAGGAACTGCAGCAATATCTACTTGTCCTGTAGTAATCATCCCAACTACTTCATCAGGTGCACCTGACAAGCTAAAAGTATAATCATTTTTAGTTTTACCTAATTCGTCATCTTCCATAAGTTTAACCATTCCCATCCCTGTAGGACCCTTTAAAGCTACTACATTTGCTTTTTTCCCAATTTCTTCCTTTGCACATCCTGTAAACCCTATAACTCCAATAAATAATACAAGTACTAACGCCATAACTTTCTTCATAATAAACCCCTTTCTATAACTCGTTTATATTTTTTATAAATATTTGGTTGCCTTCTTTTTTGATAATTCCTTTTTCCTCAAGGTCATAAATAATTCTATATAATGATGCTCTACTTATATTTAGCACTTTCGATAGCTCTGTAAAATACTCTCAAGGATTGATCTATTAGTACCACTAAACAAATAACTATTAAATACACTATCTATTTCTAAACCGCTTATGCCCACAATATGCACCACCTAATATGTCTTATATAAGACACTTTAATTTATTGTATTCCCTATTAAATACATTGTCAATATTTGAATAAACTAAAAAGAGCACTGAGACTCATATAGTCTTAGTACTCTCATAATCCGGCAGGCACTTATAAAAAATATTACATATATTTATTTAATATCTGTTCAAAATCCGATTTAGGTCTAAATCCAACTATGTTTTCTACTGCTTTTTCACCTTTAAATACCATAATTGTTGGTATACTTGATATTCCAAATTGATTAGAAACCATAGGATTTTCATCTACATTTATTTTCACGAATTTTATCTTTCCAGAATATTGTTTATCTAATTCTTCCATAACAGGGCCAACCATTCTACAAGGTCCACACCATGGTGCCCAAAAATCCACAACCACCGGTACATCATTTTCAATTACTTCTATACTAAAAAGACTGTCATTTATTTCTTTCATCATTATTACCTCCATTTTTAGACTATACATCTATTATTTTATAATATATTTTCTTATAGTGATATTTTTACTCTTCTACAAATTGTATTGCTCCCATAGGACAATACTTTATACATTTACCACATTTAGTACACTTATCTTCTAAGATAGTAGGTGCGCCAAATTCCACTTGTTTTATAGCATCTACCGGACATACTCTCACTGATGGACACGGATGATTTTGCGGGCATCTGCTCTTAATTACTTTAACCTTAATAATATTCACCTCTTTTCAATATATTCCTTTAAGGTATTGTTATACTATATGTCAATAATCATTCAATATCTTATTATTTTTTATACCCCAATAGGGTATTTAAAGTTATACTAACATATTAAAATTTGACTGTCAATACTTAATTTCTTTAACTAATTCATCTTCTTCATGATAAGTAAACAACCTCATTTCTCTCTATATAAAAAAACAAACTGTATCACGAGTTTTCTACTCATCTACAGTTCTGATAGCATCCACTAATAGCAATAATTTTTTCCATCATGATTATCTAATAAATTATAGCTAGTCAAAGTTTATCCTTTAACTACCTAAATTAATTATTCTATTACATTTATTAATTCTAAATAATTATTCGTTGCAATGTCCTTCATGTTCATGTTCCGTGCAAACACTCCCAGTTGATTTTAATTCACCATTTATATATTTTTGTACTACGTCATCAGTAAAACCTTGTGCACCAACTACTACTTCAATACCTTTTTCATTAAATAACTTTTGTGCTGTTTCACCCATTCCACCTGCAATTATAGCATTTACATTCAATTCTTTTAAGAACACTGGAAGATACCCAGGTTTATGTCCTGGATTTTGAGTAAAACTCTTACTTAATGATTTACCTTCCTCTACTTCATATATTGTAAAACCTTCACAAAATCCAAAATGTCCACTTACTTTCTTTTCTTCACTTGCAACTGCTATTTTCATTTATAATTCCTCCTTATATTTGGGTTTACTAAATTTATATAGTTTAATGACGTGCAGGACCAGACATTTTTAATTGTTCCAGTTCACCCTTGCTATACATTAAAAGAACTGAGTTTATAACTGTATTGCCACATTTATATGCTTTAATTTCAGAATTTTCAATAATTACAAAAGCATTAGGCCCAAGGTTCCCTGTAATTATAATATCTACATTTTCATCAACTAATTGATTAGACGTAACAATCCCTGCTCCACCACTAGCTGTTTTGCCTTTATTTTCTATAACTTTAATGTTTCCATTTTCTGTATCATGAATTTGAAAATATTCGCACCTTCCAAACACTGTATCTAATAAATCCTCACTAGTTTTTCCCGCTGATGAAATAGCTATTTTCATTACTTCTCCTCCAAATCTTTTATTATATTTGTTACTAATTTTCTTTGTGTTTAGATTTTATTTCTTCACTGCATTTACTACATAATCCTACAAATATAATATTCGAATCATATATCTCTAAATTTTTTTCTTTTTCCATTTTTTTATTTAACTTTAAATAGTCAAGATTTAAAGTTTGACTATCTAAATCAATTATGCTATTACATTTACAACATTTAAAATGGATATGCAGAGGCTTCCCACTAAATATTTCCATTTCATAATAACTTATACCATTAATATTTATTTCTTTTACTATTCCTAGCTCATTAAACACCTTTAAAGCTCTATAAATTGTAGCAAGTCCTATACTTTTTTCTTTAACTTTCTCGTATATTTCTTTTGCATTTAAATGGGTGTTATAATTCGTTATAGTTCTAAGTATTATTTGCTTTTGCGAAGTAAATTCATAACCATTATTTTTTAAGAGTTTTTTAAAATGCATTAAATCTCCATTCATAAAATCATCCTTTTTCATTATTCATTTAATAATTCCTCCTTATATTTTAATATTAAATTAAATCATCCATTGAATATATATTGGCATTTGCTATTTATAATTATATATTACTCCTTTTATTAGTTATTGTCAAATGCCAATAAACCCAAAATAAAAAAATTATAAGAGCATTGGTAATTCATCATTAAAAACCCAACTTATATCTTAAAACAAGTTGTAAGTTTTAAGATATAATAATAAAGCTTAGAATTGTAAATGCAAATGGCTTGCAGTCACAATTCTAAGCTTTATTATTACTAATCTTATATATTAATCTTTATATACAATAGCTTTAGCCGGGCATTTATCTATGGCTGTCTTTATATTTTCATTTTCCGCTGACTTAACTACCTTCTTAAGCACCTGCGCTTTTCTATTTTCTATAATAAAATTATCAGGCGATATTTTATTACATATTCCACAACCAATACAGTATTGCTCATTTATGTTAAGTATACTTCCTTCATTATTCAAGATATCATCATTGGGTATATCCTCTTTTTTCACCAACTTTGAAGTAATATAAGCCATAATAAAAATCGAGATAGTAGTAAAAACCCATCTTATAGCCATGAACTTTGGCCCTAAAAATTTTGCTTCATTAGCAAGCATTGGTATTTTAATTACAGCCCAGGTACTGAGCATAATTACAATACTCGAAACACTTGCTCCTTTTTTTAAAAGCATTTTGCACACTGGAAAAGCTGCATATATAGGACCTGCTGAAAAACTTCCAAGTAAGAAAGAAAATATAGAGCCTTTAAAACCCGAACCTTGACCTAAGGCCTTTTTTATTGATTTTTTAGGAATCCAGGCTTCAATAAGAGAAGTTAGTAACAATATAACTGGCATAATTATAAGCATTTCTTTTATATAATATAAACTGTTATTTAAAGATTGAAGGGCTTTACCAGGCATTAGAATTCCTAAAACTATATAAGTCACAACTACTAAAGTTAATAACATATTATTTTTTAGTTTTTGTCCAATCGAGCTCACATTACCACCCCCATTAATAGAGCAATTATAATGGCAAATATAAAGCTCAAAGAATTCCTTACTATAGTAAACCGTAAACCAAATTCTCTTTTTTCAAGAGGAAAAGTCACAACGCCTACCATAGTTAGCGTTGTTAAAAATGCAACTACTGGTACTATGTTAGCTCCAGCCTTTACAAGAGAACCCACTAGCGGGAAAGCAACAAAAGCAGGTATTAACGTTATACTTCCTACAAAAGCTGATACAATTGTAGATATAAAAGCGTTGGAATTACCCATATATTGATTTACTGTATCAGGAGGAATAAACGTTAATATTAAACCAATAAGAAAAAGTATACCTATTATTGCACCCATCATGTTTCCCATAAGACCTTTTGACATCTTAATAGAATTTAATGTTCTTTTTTTATCTTTAATTATAGACCATATAAACCATGATCCAGTAATAACCCAAAGTACAATAGTAAATATGTCCATGCTAATCACCTACATAATTTTTAGGATTAGGTGCTTTAATTACGAAAAATTCAAGAATTTCTTCATTAAAATTATTTATATTCATTTTTATATTATAGGGTATATTCACAATATTTCCCTGTTGATATTCTTTTTCTACTTGTTGGCCTAGTTTTATAGTCAATATGCCTTTTGTTATAACCATATATACATTAGAATTAGAAAAGTGTTCTGCGAGCCCCGTTCCTTTTGTAAGTGTCATATGCATTAAAAGTAAATTATCATCATCGATAACTTTTGCAACGTTTTTTTTACTAGATTTGTTGAATTTATAATTTTTTTCTATCATTTTAATTTCCCCTTTCAAAATGTCTCTACCCGTATTATAATTGAATCTAGAAAATAATTCAGTTACCATGGTTACTAATTTTAAAAAAGGAGATAATTAATTTATGCTAACCTATTTACCACTACTTAAAAAGATTGATTTATTTAAAGATCTTTCTTTTGAAGATTTAAATCATTTGTTCACCAAGGACTTATATGAAATAAAAAACTACAAAAAAACGCGGTCATATATTTTCAGAATGAAAAATTCACACGATTTGACATAATTTTAAAAGGAACTATATTAGTTCAAGATATTGATTCAAAAGGTAATGCATTAACTATTAGTGATTTCAATGTTGGTGATGTTTTAGGTGGAAATTTGCTTTTTTCACATAAAAATTTTTATCCTATGACAGTTATAGCGAAAACTGATGCCATAATACTTCATATAAAGAAAGATTTAATTATAAAACTTTGCCAAATTAATGTAGTTTTTCTAAATAATTTTCTCCAATCAATATCAGATAAAACTTTAATATTAACAGATAAAGTCAAATCATTATCTATGAAAACTATAAGGCAATGTATCATTGATTTTTTAATATATGAAAGTTTCTCCCAAAGCAGTAACACAATTAAATTACAATACACAAAAAAAGAACTTGCTGAAAAATTCGGAATTCAAAGGCCTTCTCTTTCTCGTGAGTTAAATAAAATGAGGAAGGACGGATTAATAGAATATGATGCTCATTCTATTACAATAATTGAAGTATAGTCTTTAATCTATTCAGTTTTATGATTTGTAAAAACTTTTATATTATTATTTATATCTAATCGCAAATAAAAAAGAGGTAGAGCCTACATAGAATACTATGTTGCCTACCTCTTTTAAAAATCACAATAATTTATTTTACTGGTATAAGTAAATCTTTCTCTAAGATATGATTAACTAGCCAATCATTTAAAAAAGTTAATATTGTCATTATAGCTTCATTTTGATTTTCATCAACTTTGTTTAAATTAACTTCTTCTAATTTTTCAATAAAGTACTGATGGTCAATCTTTTGAGTGAATAATCTTTTATAATTAATACTCTCCATATAGTCTTCTTCATCTTTAAAATGAAAAATTGTATACTCTTTTAGCTCTCCAATTACATCCATAATTTTATCATATTTATCCATATCATATGGGTTTATCAGTAATTGATAAGCTTTTTCTCCTATATCAAAAAGTTTTTCATGCTCTACATCAATATGTGGAATACTAGTTTTATATTTCTCTATCATCTCAAACATTTTTTAATTCCCCCTAAAATCTATTCTTATGTCTTTATAATACTTTGTTTTCTTTTGTTTTGCAACAAAAATATCCATATTATTTTAGTCTCGTTAAAACATTATAAGTAATCAATGATACAGCTCCACCAAGTGAACTACCCCATATTAAATCTATAATTGTAATTTTTATTGGCCAATCTTTTAATGTAGCTAAATTAGTCAAATCATAGGTTGCATACGTTATAAATCCGAAAAACATGCCAGCAAATAATGCGTATTTCCAACTTTTCTTTTCTATAGCTGGACTAATAACGAAGAAAACAATTCCCGCTATATATAACAAATAAAAACTTATTGCAGCTAACCAATTTGTATTTGGGCTCAATATATATCCAAGATACTTCTTATACAAATTCTTAGCAAAAATACCTAACCACAATAAATCTATTGTAAAAAAAGTGATAAATGCAACCCCATATTCTTTTAAATAATTCATAATTTAATCTTCCTCCCTAATAATTTAAATTTTAGAAAACCAAGGTAAAAATTTACTTGTAACCTTAGCATAAGCCTGAAATTCCTTGTTATTCTCATAATGCTTTTCAAGCATTGGTACACCAGAAACAAATAGTAGCAGTAGGGTTATAATTATTGGACTAATAATTCCATATATACCACTTTTTGATGATATACTAATTATGAATATTCCCCACCACATTGTTGCTTCCCCAAAATAGTTTGGATGCCTTGTATACTTCCAAAGTCCCTGTTTCATTATAATGGGATATGCTATTATAAGCATAAGTGCTCCTTGTAACATAAATACTCTTATAAACGCCTTTGGAACTACCCATTTACCCCAGTTTTTTCTCATTGCAACATATCTAAAATCCTCTGTTTTCCCCCAGTTTCATTTTAGTATATGATAAAACAGCCTAATACCCCATACCGCAACTAAGGCTGTAACCATAATAGACCGAGGGTTGTAACTTCCGCTAGCAAACAACGTGTATATTGCTATCACTACAAACCCAATACCCCATCCCATATCCACTATAGAATTATTTTTCACAATTTGAGCAATAGTAAAAAATATGGTCATATAAATAAAAACTACTACTATACTTTGCATGTATAAACTCATAACAGATCTCCTTTTAATTTGTTTTGATTTAATTAGTTATATAAGATACTGCAATTGCACCAATTCCTGCGTTAAGACCAACAACAGGTGATATTTCAGTAACATATTGTGGTGGTTGTCCTAGCGACTGCGTCAATTTCAAGCTATATTCATTAGCTTTTTCTAGGCAATTTGCATGAACAATACTATAAGATATTATTTTATTTTCACTATTTGCACTTTTAACAATTTCTAGTATTTTTTGAGTGTTTGCTTTTGCACTAAAAGCTTTACCAAAAGCAACGCCCTTACCATTTTCATCTATTGATATTATTGGTTTTAAATTCAACATTTTCCCTATAAAACCTTTCATAGCTGACACACGTCCACCTTTTACCATGTATTTAAAAGTATTAACACTAACGTATATTTTCGCCTTTTTAATTGTATCTTCTATTGTATCTATAACTTCTTTATAATTTTTTCTGTTTTCTAATTCCACTGCAGCTTTTAAAACTAATAACCCCTCTGCTCCAGAATTTAATTTAGAGTTTATCACTGTTATTTTCTTTCCCTGTTCTATAAATTTATCTGCTGCCTTTTGAACTACATTGAATGTTCCACTCATTTCCTTTGAAACTATTATAGAAATTACGGATTCATAATGAGAGGTTAAAAAAGAAAATATATTCTCTATACTTTTTTGTGTTGGCTGTGAACTTGTTGGGTACTCATCTAAATTATCAATTAATGAATAAAACTTATCCGGTTTTATAGTTAACTTATCTAAGTAAGTACTACCTTCAATGATTAAATTAAGAGGTATAACATGTATCTGATATTTTTCTATTAATTCTTCTGGTAAATCCGCAATGGAATCTGTTAGTATAGCAGTTTTATTGTTTCTATTATGCACCACTTCATACTGCTTCTTCATGTCATCAGCTTTTTGCTGAAGTATTTTACCTTTTCCTCTTAAAATATAGAATAATTCATCCGGTTTATTTGTATGCAAGTGTATTCTAATTTTTGTCGAAGTTCCTGCTACAATTAGAGAATCTCCTAAATGCTTTATTGACCTCACAATTGCATCCCTATCTAAATTTTCATTTGAAATTAAAGCCTCCGTACAATACCTATAATTTATATTCTCTTGAGTATTGTGTGTATCCTCTTGAAATTCTATCTCTTCTGTATTATGATTTAATTTCAAAATGTTTTTGTCCTTTAGAAAAGCCACAACTCCTTCAAGAAAACTCACAAAGCCGCTTCCACCTGAATCTACTACAGAAGATTTTTTTAAGATCTCAAGAAGATTGGGTGTATTGGCAAGTTATCTCTTGGCATCATCTAAAGTTCTAATAATTATTTCTTCTAAATTTTTAGTTATACCTTTAAATTTGTAAACAGCTTCTACCCACTCTCTTATTACAGTTATCATAGTTCCTTCAATAGGGTTTAAAATAGCACTGTATACATAAGGAACTGCTTTTTTAAAAATCTCTACAAAAGCCTCTGTAGTTAAAATTTCTACATTTTTCATCTCTTCATTAATTCCATTTATAAATTGCGCAAAAATTATACCTGAATTCCCTCTTGCTCCTATTAATGCTGCATCTGCCATAGAATTAAAGGTAGCTTCAATAGATTTTTGCACCTTTGTTTCCTCAACTATTGTATTCATAGTAGATATAAGATTACTGCCTGTGTCTCCGTCGGCAATGGGAAAAACGTTTATTTTATTGAGAATATTCTTTTGTTTTCTCACTTGTATTACTCCAGATAGAAAAGCATAATATAATCCTTCTCCGTTTATAGCAGTTGCTTCCATATACATTTCCCCCTAATAATTATTATTGTATAATAACGATTCTGTTATATGTATATGAATATCCTTATGTGCAAATATATATAAATAACATTAATGGTATTATTTAATATAATCTACTTTTTTATCGTTATAAGACGCAAAAATAGTTGATAATAGGAACTTCGAAATTCCAATTATCAACTATATATAATCTTTTTTATCAAATTTTGTTTAGCGTATTCCTATTTAAATCCTTTAAATTAAGCCGTCCAATGTATTAAAAATATCAGCCTGCGTTACAATGATTTTTTTAATTTTTGCTTGTACTCATACATGTTTTTATCTGCAATCCTAATAAGCTCATTATAATCAATTCCATTTTCGGGAAAATTAGAAATGCCATAGCTAAATCTACACACAAATGTGTTTTCTTCAAAAATAATAGGATTGCCACAAAATTCCTTAGCTATAGTTTCTAATTTTTCTTTTAGATTTTGTAAATTCGTTTCCAAGAAAACTGCAACAAATTTATCTCCTCCAAATCGAGCAAATATATCTGAAATTCTTATTTTGCTGCTCAAATCACTGGCGAAGGTCTTAATAAATTGATCTCCAGCTAGATGCCCATACGTGTCATTAATAATTTTCAGACCATTTAAGTCGAACACTACCACAAAAAAACTTTCATTGTACCTTTTGCTTCTAGCAATTACTACCTCAAATAATTCTTCAAAGTATCGTCTATTATACACATTAGTTAATTTATCATACCTAGATAAATACACCGTTTCTTCATAAAGCTTATGTTTTGCAATACCAATCTCAATTTGGTTTTTCAAATATTCTAATATTTCTAAGTCGGATTCATTAAAATCGTTATTAATTGTACTGTCAATATTTATTAACCCGTACAATTTTTTATCTAAAAGAATTGGTATACTAATTGATGACTCAACTTTTATTCCATCCGTAGTTTCTAGAAGTTTGGTATACTTTTGAAAGTTAAGTTTTTGAATATCATTAATTATAATAGATTTATCTAATTTACCTTGTGCTGCATTCCAAAAGAAAGAATCTTTCAATTTGGAGCTGATTTTTTCTGATTCAATATTATCATACCCATTGCTAGCAATGACGTTTAGATTTTCTTCTTGATCCAAAACTAACACACAACCAAGCTCTCGATTATCCATTGCCACAGTTAACTTTTCTAAAACTAATATGAATAATTCTTTAATATCATTCACTTCAAGGATAGCATGATTTATTTCTAACATTAATTCTTTTAGTTTTAAATCTCTAGTTATATTATTTTCAATTTTTTTAAGTCGTGTAATATCAGTCATGTTTCCCGCAATTCCAACTACTTGCCCTTCTTTATTAAGAACTGCTCCTTTTGTAAAGAGAACATCATGTATTGTACCATCTGCATGATGCACTTGAGTTTCATAAATTTGCTTTAATTTTGACTCCATAAGTTTCATATCCGCTTTATAATAAACATCAGCTAGTTCTTTCGGACTTATATCATAAACATTATGGTCTATAATTTCCTCTCTTTTTAAACCTAAATATTCTGCGAAGGCAAGATTGCAATGTTTGTATATTCCATTCTCATCTTTATAGAAAATGGGGTTAGGGATGGTGTCTATTAGAGTTTGTAGAAACTTATAGTTTTCCTGAAGCAACAATTCAGTATTTTTACATTCAATAGTAGCCTTACCTCTACAAATATAAATCCCCCCTTTAATTACCTTTTTTATGACAAAATAACTATTCTTATAAATATAATACCACCATAATAAACATAAATCTAGCATTTTTCTATCTTGCTATACTTATATTCACATTCTGTAAATTACAGCTTATATTCTACTCAGAATACATTGACAAAACCATAATTATATTTTATACTTGTTTCGATAATGATTATCAATATCATGCACGCGAAAGGATGTTATATTTATGGAAATTTTTTTACCGGGATTAATTATGGGTTTTAGAGAGGGCCTTGAAGCTTTCTTAATTGTTGTAATTATACTTCAATATTTGAAAAAGAGTGGCAATACTACTTTTAGAAAAAATGCTTTTTCAGGAGCTGCCTTAGGAATTTTAGCTTCAACAGGAATCGGAGGAATTTTATTCCTTATATCAAAATCTATTGGTAAAACAGAAGAATTAGCTAAGGTATGGGAAAGCTCAGCAAGTATCGTGGCTCTAATATTAATAACTACTTTTATCTATTGGATGATACGCCATGGTAGAAATATGGTTACTGAAGTTCAAAATCAAGTAAAAACGAATCTTTCAGCTATAGGCATTTTTAGTATAACCTTTGTTATGGTTGTACGTGAGGGTGCAGAAATTGCAATATTTCTTTTTGCTGGCAAATATATGTTATCATCAATATTTACAGGTGTCACTTTAGCATTAATTTTTTGCATATTAATTTATTTTTCTCTAGTGAAGATAAACTTAAAGATATTATTTAATATAACTTTAGCGTACTTAATTCTACAAGCTGGATTTTTACTAGGTTACGGCATCCATGAAGGATTGTCTGCGCTACAATCTTTAAACATTGTTTCAAGTTCAAGCCCTTTATTAGTTAAAGCCTTCGATCTTTCAAACACTATTTTCTACCATAAAGAAGGTATAATAGGACTTCCTCTTTACGTTTTAATTGGTTGGTACTCAAAACCAGAAATAATACAATTTGTTGTTCAATATGCATATACTCTCGTTATGTTTTTTATATGGCATAGAGAACTTAAAAAATAACAATAAAAAAGCCGTTTAAGGTGATCTTAATAATCCTTAACCGGCTCATTGCTATTTTTAATGTTCATTTATAAACTTATTAAGCTGACCATGCCAATCATCTGGTTCAAAAGTCTCTACAATTGTATCCTCTCCAAATAATAGGTCTACTAAATATCTTGGGTTTTTGCCACCTATGTACATTGATTTTGAGCAAGAGACACAATAAACAACCACATTATCAGCGGGCATCTCATTAGCACGTTTTTTCATTTGCTCTTTAACTTCATCCACAGCAAGTACCTTCAGTTCTTGTTTTTTCTGGTTCTATCACAATTATATTCATTCTTTCTAATAACACTCTTACAGCGTTGTGTACTCTTTCCTCATTTTGAGTAGGACAAGCATCCAATATAGCCATTTTGCATCCTTTATAATTTGGGAACGGAAATGTTGTACTCTTCGCTAATACCTCCCAAAGTGAAATTGTTGTTATTCCCGCGTAAAGTTCTCTATAACGTCTATCACAACCAGCACAAGTATTTATTATTTGCGTACCATTATCCAAATTTGGCTTATGCCTACAGCAAACTAGATGTTCATCTATATTCCCTAAATTGCTATTTAAAAATTCCATCACTTTTCTACTTAGTTCTGGTTTGTAAATCATTAAGGCACAACCAGGTGCAAATACCTTTTTCATAACATTTCCCCCTATTAATTATTTATTTTTATATACTAATCTTTATTTTATTATAACAGTGTAAAAACAAAAACACATCCATGATATTTAAATTATCACGGATGTGCTTTTATACCCCTATAGATGTTTATGAAATTTAATCTTGCTTCTCAGTTTCCAAATCCTCAAATGCCTCTTCCAATGCGCTACCCACATCACCTATAGGTTTGTTATTTCCATTTTTTAAGGTCTGCTTAATTTCATCTCTACTAGTATCTATTTCTTCATTAATATTATCATAAATATCACTATCAATATCTTCATCAAAGTTTTTTTCATTGCTAACGACAATATGTCTTATTTCGCTACAACACTTTTGATACAATAAAGCCATACCCGCTCCAACAATTACAACGCCAAGTCCTGCAAAAACTGCTACACCTTTAACGGAGTTTCTCTTATGTTTTTTTTGTTTATATTTAAAGTCTTTTACCAATTTATCTATATTATTCATATGTTCCCTCCTATATATAATATTTATTGTTCTATTATTATATTATCTCCCAATTAAATAATTAAATTCATTTCAATAGTATGTGTTTATCTTAACAATCTAAATAATTATTTATAACATAAATACACAGAATAGTATGGTATTATAATATTAATTAGGTTTAGAGTAAACTATGAATTTTCAAAAATTAAACTAAGGGGTGAATTTATGAAAAAAATACTTACTACCTGTGGTTATTGCGGTTGTGGATGTAATTATTACCTAAATGTAGAAAACAATGAAATAGTAGGTGTTACTCCTAAAAATAATGATATTGTAAGTAAGGGTAAACTCTGCGTTAAAGGCTGGCAGGGATATAGTTTTGTTAATCATAATGATAGGTTAAAACAGCCCTTAATTAAAAATCACGATGGGAGTTTTAAAGAGGTTACCTGGGAAGCTGCATTTGAATTTATAAGTGTGTCACTTAATAAGATTATTATGAAAAACGGCCCCGAGGCTGTTGGTATGTTATCCTCTGCTAGGTGTACAAACGAAGAAAATTATCTTATGGTAAAACTAGCAAGGGCAGTACTCCATACAAATAATATAGATCACTGTGCTCGCCTCTGACATAGCCCTACAGTGGCTAGTTTAGCCGCAGCATTTGGAAGTGGAGCTATGACTAATTCAATTGAAGAGCTCGAAAACACCGAGGTTATCTTTGTTATTGGCTCTAACACTACCCAGCAGCACCCACTAATCGCCATGAGAATAATAGACGCGGTTAAAAAAAATGGTGCAAAATTAATTGTAGCGGATCCAAGGAAGATACCTCTAGCTGAAAACGCAGCTATTTACGCCCCTCTTGCCCCTGGAAGTAATTTAGCATTTATAAATGGATTATTAAATGTAATTGTAAGTGAAAACCTAGTGAATAGTGATTTTGTAGAGAACAACACTGAAGGCTTTGAAGAATTCAAAGATTCAATTCAAAAATATACACCAGAGCTCGTTTCAACTATTACCGGAGTACCTGAAAATACTATTAAAGAAATTGCAAGGCTATACGCTAAGGCAAAAACAGCTTCAATTATATACGCTATGGGCATAACACAACATATAAGTGGTACAAAAAATGTAGCAGCTCTTGCAAACCTTGCTCTAATAACTGGTCAAATAGGGCGAGAATCCACAGGAGTAAATCCACTCAGAGGACAAAATAATGTTCAAGGTGCCTGTGATATGGGAGCATTACCAGATGTACTTCCTGGATATCAAAGCTTAAAGGATGAAAATACAAGTAAAAAGTTTGCTAATGTTTGGGGCACGGGCTATGCATCCGAAAATGGAATGACTTTAGGCGAAATGATGGACGGCTCAGCTAACGGTAGCGTTAAATCTCTTTTTATAATGGCAGAAAACCCAATGCTTTCAGACCCAAATCTTAATCATGTAAAAGAGGCCTTAGAGAATTTAGAACTTCTTGTGGTTCAGGATATTTTCATGACAGAAACCTCAAAGCTAGCTCATGTAATCCTACCTGGAGCCAGTTTTATTGAAAAAGATGGAACTTTCACAAATACTGAAAGAAGAGTTCAAAGGGTAAGAAAAGCCATAGATCCTGTGGGAAGTAGTAAATCAGATTGGCAGATACTATGTGGTTTAATTAAATCTCTTGGCGGCTTTGCAGATTACTCTTCCCCTTCTGACATAATGGAAGAGATTAGAACATTAGTACCTAGCTACAGAGGAATAACTTACGAAAGGCTTAATGATGGAGGACTTCAATGGCCCTGCACGGATATTAACCATTCAGGAACGGATTTTTTGCACAGAGGAAAATTCACCCGTGGACTTGGTAAGTTTAGCGTAAACGAGTACACAGAGTCAACTGAACTAGCAACTAGTGAGTACCCGTTCATTTTAACAACAGGACGAATGAATCATCACTATCATACTGGGACTATGACTAGAAGGTCTTGGGCACTAGACAGAGAATATCCACATGGGTTCATGGAGATTAACCCGCAAGATGCTGAAAAACTTGGGCTAAAAGAGCGTAGCAAAGTGAAGGTAACTTCAAAAATAGGTGAAGTTATAACAGAGGCTCATATTACAGATAAAATATCAGCAGGAGTTGTATTTATGACCTTTCACTTTGGTGAACAATCAGTAAATAAGCTTATTGGGAGAAATTCAGACCCAATTGTACAAATACCAGAGTTTAAGGTTTGTGCTGTGCAAATAGAGGGGGTGAAGTAAATGTATACTCTTAAAAAGGAAGATTTAAAAGAACTTTTAAATACTTGGTCTAAATCATCATTTGATGTTTATGCACCTCAAAAAAATGAAGGGCAAGTTATGCTCCTCCCTTATGGAGACGATGAATTGTGCCTAGACTATATTAACTTCCCCTTTCCTGTAAAAGAATTTCTTTTTAAGCAGAAGGAGAAACTTTTTCAATGGAAAATTAACAATAGTGGAGTAGAAGTTCATGAAGATGAAACTTCAAGAGACAAAAGTATACTTTTTGGAATTAGGTCCTGTGATGCATACGGCATTGCTTACATGGATAAATTTTTTCTAGAGGATTATGAGGATGAACTATACAAAAAAAATAGAGAAGCCACATGGATAGTTGCTGTAAACTGCGTTAGCGTAGGCGACGATTGCTTTTGCAGTTCAATGGGAACTGGTCCCTTTGCTCGCGTAGGCTATGATATTCTTTTTACTCCACTTGAACATGAATATTTAATAGAAATTGGAAGCCCTAAAGGCGAAGAATTAATTCTCTTAGGAGAAAATTTATTTACTGCGGCTGACAATAAGCTGTTAATTGAGAAAGACAAACTTACAGAGGCTACTTCCCATAAATTTAAAACCAAAATTAAAGTAAATAATATTGCCAAAGTTCTACAAGATAATTTTAATGATCCACTTTGGGACCAGCTTTCAAAGGAGTGTGTTTTATGTACTGGTTGTACAAATCTTTGCCCCACCTGCACCTGTTTTAATGTAATAGAAGAAAATATAAGCTGTGACAGTGGATGTAGAGTTAGATGCTATGACTCTTGTCAAAGTGATTCCTTTACTAGAAATGCTGGAGAACATAATCCGAGAAACGATATATCCAGGGTAAGATATAGATTGTTTGATAAATTTAAATATATTGAAGAAAAATTTAATATGAAGGGTTGCAGTGGATGTGGACGATGTATAGCTGTCTGTCCCGCCTCAATTAATGTTGTTAATGTGATCAATGAATTAGCTGAAAGAGATATCGTAAAAGAAGGTAATAATTTAGTAGAAACAAATATCTCCATAGCTCACGCCCATAAAGATATTGTTTATTCTCACACTAAAGAAAGCTGCGAAAGTACTTATGTTCCTCAAATAGCTATAATTACAGATATTATTCAGGAAACAAAAACTATCAAAAGATTTTTCATGCAATATCAAGATAAATCACTTCACGAAAATTTTAAATTATCCGGTCAATTTTTTGAAATAACAGTGTTTGGTGTTGGAGAGATAGCTATATCCATTCCTTTTTCACCAAGTCAAAAACATATTTTTGATTTTTGCATAAAGAAAGCTGGTAAAGTAACCAGTGTAATGCACCAAATGAAAATTGGAGATAAGGTTGGACTTAGAGGACCTTTTGGCAAAGGATTCCCTTACGCAGAACTTAAAGGTAGAAATGTTCTTATTATTGGAAGTGGAGTTGGTATCGCCCCAGTAAGGACTTTCATAACACATGCTCTTGAAAACACTCAGGATTTTGATAAAATTATAATTATAGGTAGTTCAATGACCTATGAGGATATGCTATACAGGGATGATTTAATAGCATGGAGTAATACCATAGGTGTAAAGGTTTTGTACGCACTTAATTCTCCAACCACTAAAGTTCATGCCCATGTAGGTTATATAAATGATTTGTTACCAGATCTAGAATTAGATTTCAAAAATACTTCAGCAATAATATGTGCTTCTCCAAGAAGGATAAAAGCCCTAGCAGTGGATTTAATAAAACTTGGAATGAAAGGTACTGATATATATACTTCCCTAGAAACTCATATGCGCTGCGGAATAGGTAAATGTGGGCATTGCAAGGTAGGAAATAAATATATGTGCGTAGATGGACCGGTATTTAATTATGAGGAAATGCTGACACTACCGCCAGAATTTTAGAGAGGTGAAACTATTGGATGACTTTGGATCTGCAGTTATTTTATGTGGTGGAAAAAGTAGTAGAATGGGCTTTGATAAGTGTTATATTAAAGCCCATAATAAGTTTTTAATAGAAATTATTGCAGAGGAGCTTACGCAAATTTTTACAAATATAATATTTATATCAAATGATCTAGAAAAGTTTATAGATACTAAATATATAGTAGTGGAAGATATTATAGCAAATGCAGGCCCAATAGGAGCTATTTATACTGCACTAAAAAATGCTAATTCTAAATATGTTTTTGTTACCGCTTGCGATATGCCTATAATAAATTTGGATTATATAAATTATATGATGAAGATAATAGAAACCGAAAATGTACAAGGAGTTGTATCTTATAATTCTAAGTATATAGAGCCACTTTATGCTTTCTATTCTATAGATATGATCACTGCCTTTGAAAGTGAGATAAATAAAAACAACTATAAACTTAACGATGTAATTAGAAACAGTAAAATATATTATGTAGAAGAAAATATCCGGAGAAAATGTTGTAGTGGCAATGATATTTTCACTAATTTAAACTATAAATCTGATCTTACAGTTTTAAAAAATATATTTTTGGAGGATACATAATTATAATGAACATAACAAAAGAAGTTAATATTAAAAGGATAAATAAGGAACTACAAGAAGACACCTGGGATTTAATAATAGAAGAAATACCCTTTGACATATTTGTGAATCATGAATTTTATGCAACACTTATGTGTACTCCTATTGAACTGGTAGACCTGGCTGTAGGGTTTCTTTTTTCTGAAGGCGTGATTTCCTCTATGGGTTCCATTATAAGCACAGAAGAAGTGTATGAAAATAGGATATGTATAATTTTAGACCATGAAATTACTGTAGATGAAAGTAGTACACGTGCTATAACTTCTGGCTGTGGAAATGGTAGTATCCATGTAATATCTCTTGAGGAGTGTAGCATTAAATTTGTAGATAGCAAATGTAAATTTGCTATTGAAGATATTTTAAAATTAATGGGTGAATTTAATAATAAATCAGAACTCTTCAAACAAACAGGAGGCGTTCACAGTTGTTGTATTTGCAGTGAAAAAAGCATCCTTCTTTTTTCTGAGGATATAGGTCGTCATAATGCCTTAGATAAGGTAATAGGAAAAGCAATTATGAGAACTATAGATCTTAGAGATAAAATAGTAATGACCACAGGTAGAATTTCTTCAGATATAGTTGTTAAAGTAGCCAAGGCTGGCATACAAATTATAGTTTCTCATTCAGCACCAACAGCCTTAGCCTTAAGTATCGCTAAATCTGCAAATATAACTATAATAGGTTTTGCACGTGGCAGCAGAATGAATATTTATTGTAATGAATATAGAATTTTTTAAATTAAAAAACAAAAGCCACCTTCTTAAAGGTAGCTTTTGTTTGTAATATGAATATTACAAGAAATTTATATTGCTGAAACTTCAATTGCTTGAAGTCCTTTAGGTCCCTGTTCTGTTTCAAATTGAACTTTTTGTCCTTCGTCAAGGCTTTTTCTTGACTCATTTCCTAGTATTGCAGATGAATGAACAAAAATATCTTTTTCACCTTCAACTTCAATAAATCCAAATCCTTTTTCTACATTAAACCATTTAACTATTCCAATTTTCATTGTTATTCCTCCTAAGACAAAACACTATTATGTAAGATACACTAATTTTGTATCAACAGTGTTACCACTATAATATACCACAATACCAGAAAATTATCAATTTTCATATAAATATAATATATTCTAGTTTTCCACTCTTTAATCCTTTAGGACATGATTCTAGTTGAAGTTTTCTATCCTTAAAATGCTTTCTACTTTATTTAAATTTTCAGATTCTTTTATTTTTTCTATAGATTGACTTATGTTTTTTTCTAAACTTTTGTGGGTAGTAAACACTAAAGATACAAAATCTTCATGTTGCACATTCTGAGTGACCGATACTATACTTACATTGTTTTTGCCAAATATAGATGCTATACCACCTAAAACTCCTCTTTTATCCCTAACATTTAATCTTATATAAAATTCCGAACTATTTTCTTCTGAATTCTTTATTCTTTTAAGCCCTAAATAATTTTTTGAAGGCTTATCTATTGCCATATTTTCATTATTTCTGAGAATTGAAATTATATCGCCTACTACAGCGCTTCCAGTAGGTAATTCCCCTGCACCTCTACCATAAAGCATTAAATCTCCAACTGCATTTCCTTTAATAAAAATTGCATTAAAGGAATCATTAACATTTGCAATTGGATGAGTAGCTGGAACTAGAGTTGGATGAACTCTTAGTTCCAATTGATTATTTTCCTCTTTTCCTATGGCTAAAAGCTTTATTACATATCCAAATTTCTTTGCATACTCGATATCTATAGAAGTAACATTACTTATGCCTTCTCTATATATAGAATCCGGATGAACCTTCGTACCAAATGCTAGTGAAGCCATAATTGCGAGCTTATATACCACATCATATCCTTCTACATCAGCTTTAGGGTCAGCTTCAGCATAGCCCTTTTGCTGTGCCTCTTCTAGTGCGGTTTCAAAGCTCATTCCTTCTAATGACATTTTGCTTAATATATAATTGGTTGTTCCATTTACAATTCCAGTAATCTGCTCTATTTTATTAGCTGTAAGGCTTTCATTAATTTCACGAATTACAGGTATTCCTCCTCCTACACTTGCTTCATAGTAGAACATAACTTCTTCATCTTCAGCTGTAGTAAATAGTTCCTCGCCCCAATTAGCAAGTACAAACTTATTTGCAGTTACTACATGTTTTTTTGCTTTCATTGCTCCTAGCATATAGTCTTTTGCTTCACCGGAACCCCCTATGAGCTCTACTACGATTTTTATATCCTCATCATTTATTATGTCTTCAATACTATCTGTAAGAATATCATCCGAAACCACTATTCCTCTATCTTTGCTTTTATCTTTTACTAATATTTTAGCAATTTCTATTTCATAACCTGAACGTTTCATTATTTCATTCTTATTTGTATGTAAAATATTCCACACTCCTCTACCTACATTTCCAAAACCGAGTATTGCTATCTTTATCTTTTTCATATTTACCATCCTTCCTTTAGATACTTTCTAATATATTTACTTTTTAAAACTTCTAGTTACTACTATTTTCAAATGTAGCATAAATTGCTCTTATTGCATTTTGAAAGTCATCATTTTCAATTCCTACAATTATACTTAACTCATTTGACCCTTGGTTTATCATTCTAATATTTATTTCAGCCTTAGCTAAAGCACTAAAGACTTTTCCGGATACGCCCTTTGTTCTTATCATACCTTTTCCTACAACTGCTATTAATGCCATATTAGGAAATACTATTAAAGAATCTGGGCTACACTGTTTTTCAATTTCCTCTAATATTTTTTCAAGCTTATCATCTAATTCGTTATCATCAATTATAAGCGATAGTGAATCAAGACCTGAGGGTATATGTTCAAAAGAAACATCATTATTTTCTAAAATTGATAGAACCCTAAGGAAATATCCCTTTTCTCTTTTCATTAGGGTTTTTTCTATCGCTATTACTGTAAAATCTTTTTTTCCTGATATTCCTGTTATATCTCTGATTTTGATTTCAGCATTATCATTTATAATATAAGTTCCTTCCTCTGAGGGTTTATTAGTGTTTCTTATATTCGTTGGAATACCATCCCTTTTTACAGGGAAAATTGCCTCTTCATGAAACACATCAGCCCCCATGTAAGAAAGTTCTCGAAGTTCTTTATATGTAATTTCTTCGATATGCTTTGGATTATCTACTATACGAGGATCTGCCATTAGGAATCCTGATACATCAGTCCAGTTTTCATACACTATAGCTCCTACACTTTTAGCAATTATAGCCCCTGTTATGTCTGATCCACCACGTGAAAATGTTTTTATTTTGCCATCCATTGTTGCTCCATAAAATCCTGGAATTACCGCTTTGTAAATTTTTGATAATTTAGATCTTACAGCATCATATGTAGCCTCTTCATTAAGTTTCCCGTTTTTCTTAAAAATAATTATTTCAGCTGCATCCACAAATGGAACTCCTAAATAATGAGCTAGTATTAGCCCGTTAAAATATTCTCCTCTACTTGCCACATAATCCTTAGTTGCACCATTAATTATCTTTCCCTTTAAGTCCTTTAGGTAGCTTAATATATCAAAGTCTATATTAAGATCTTTGCATAACTGTGTATATCTTTCTTCAACACATCTATAGACTTCGTCAAAAGGCACCCCCTTTTGCACATGTTCCTGGCATAAATATAGTATATCTGTGATTTTATAATCATTCACATCTCTTTTACCTGGAGCTGAGGGCACTATGTATCTTCTTCGGGTGTCTGCCAAAATTATATCTCTAACCTTTTCAAACTGACCGCTATCAGATAGTGAACTTCCCCCAAACTTTGCAACAATAACATCATTCATAATATACCCTACCTTTCTATTTGTAAGTAATAGCCCCTTCATAATCTATATCTAACTGCTTAACTACCCATTTATCTTTAAGTAGCGACAGGTATTTAATTATTTCTTCATCGAAATTTTCGTTTTCCTCATTAATTATATTCATAATTGTAGGTCCAGCACCACTTAAAAATACCCCATTAGAATTTAGTTCTTTGCATTTCTCAGTGATATCAGTATAATTATTTATAAGTTTTCCTCTATGGTCTTGGTGAAGTTTGTCCTCACATCCAATCTTTACCATGTCCATATTCCCATTACTAAGTGACGCTATCAGAAGTGCTGTTCTCCCTATATTAAATAACGCATCTTCATAAGGAACTACTTTAGGCAGTACACTTCTAGCTTTTTCTGTGGACAACGTAAAATCTGGTATTAAAGCGCAAAATTTGAACTTCTTATTTAGTTTTATTTGTTGTACATATATCTTTTCTTTATCTTTAATTGAAACAGCCATACCTCCATATAATGCAGGTGCTAAATTATCTGGATGACCCTCAATTTCAGCAGCTATTTCTAATATTTCGTTCGTACTTAGCGCTCCCGATGCAATTTCACTTGCCGCAATAACGCCACCTAATATGCATGCGGCGCTACTTCCAAGTCCTCTTGATACTGGTATATCACACTGCATTTTAATTTTAATTCCATGGCTTTTATATCCAATCTGGTCAAAACACTTTTGCATTGATGTATATACTAAGTTATCTTTGTTTTTAAATTTTTCCGCGCAGCCTATAAACTCTATCCCCTTATCTATCTCTTCAAAATCAAATGTATTATATAAATTAAGCGCTATACCTAAACAATCAAATCCTGGTCCAAGGTTTGCACTTGTTGCTGGCACTTTTATTCTAATCATTGTATGTACTCACCTACACTTTCAAAAAATCATTGATTACATTTTTCATGTTTTCTTTAGTACATACATTTTCATATATTACTTTTTTATTTTTCAAGTCCTCAATTGGAGAAGGAACCCTAAGTTCCGTGTTTCTAGAAAGTTCATTGATTAACTCAAAATCATCAAGGTTTTCTGTATTTACAGAAATGCTATCGCACACATTTCTTGTAAACTTGTATGGACTTGCCGTAGAAACTATAATTGTTTTTGTATTATCATTAGATTCACTCTTATATTTTTTATACACTGAATAGGCTACCGCTGTGTGAGGATCTACTACATAATTGAATTTATTGTATACTTCTTTTATACTCTCTAAAGTATCTTTGTCTGTTGCAAATCCAGCATGAAAATCTTTTAACCCATTCTTCATACTTTGTGTTATTTCATACTTTCCATCTAAACTCAGTTTTCTCATTAAATCTGAGATTGTTTTTTCATCTTTACCACTTAAATAATAATTTAATCTTTCTAAATTGCTAGAAACTAGAATATCCATAGAGGGTGATGATGTTATTACAAATTTTCTATGTATATCATATACTCCTGTTTTTATAAAATCATAAAGTACATTATTTTCATTTGATGCACATATAAATTTATTTACGGGAAGTCCCATTTCACTAGCATAATACGCTGCAAGAATATTGCCGAAATTTCCTGTTGGCACCACTATGTTTATTTTTTCATTGTTTTTTATTTCACCCTTCTTTAACAATGATAAATAAGCATAAAAATAATATACAATTTGCGGTACAAGCCTTCCTATATTTATCGAGTTAGCAGACGATAAAATATAATTATTGGAGTCTAAAAATTCACTATATTTGCTATCATTAAAGATTTCTTTAACTCCACGTTGCGCATCATCAAAATTTCCTTCTATTGAAGTTACATAGACGTTATTCCCTTCTTGGGTAGTCATTTGTCTTTTTTGAATTTCACTTACTCCATTTTCCGGATAAAAAACTATAATTTTTGTTTTGTCTATATTTTTAAATCCTTCAAGCGCTGCCTTTCCGGTATCTCCGGAAGTCGCTGTCAAAATCACTATTTCTTTTGTTATTTTATGTTTGTTAAGAGCTGTTTTTAGTAAATGCGGAAGTAACGATAGCGCCATATCCTTAAACGCAAGGGTTGGACCATGATAAAGTTCTAAAAAGAACTCGTCCCCTTCTTTCTTCACCTCAACTATTTCGTCAGAACTAAAATTATTACTATAAGCTTTATTAACGCACTGGCTAATTTCATCCTCTGAAAAATCTGTTAAGAATTCTTTTAAAATGTAATTTGCTAGCTTACAATAACTAAAATTCATAATTTCATGTAATGGAATATGAATTTTGGGAATTTCAACCGGAATGTATAATCCGCCATCCTCTGCTATACCTTTTATAATTGCTTCACTAGCTGTTATGGACTCGCTGCTTCCTCTTGTACTCTTGTACATTAAATTCATATTTATTCCCCCTTATACTTTGGACGGTGTATATTTTTTGTCCTTTTGTGTATCTCTAATTCATACTAATCGAATAGAAGCTAACAATTAAAATGTTTCGCCCCTTTCACAACACCCTACGTACCGTTCGGTATAAGGTGTTTCATTAGTTTACGGGTTTAACGTGGTTATAATAATCCGAAAAGAATATGTAGTTACGTTTCTTTAGAGTGTCATTTGTTAATGAGCGACTCATGATTGGGCTATTGGATATTCTCCAATAGCC
>NZ_JBNMNU010000040.1:0-28272 GCF_051278035.1 Clostridium sp. | reverse complement strand
TCGAGTTCTATAATTTTTTTAGGAAAAGTTTTGTAGAAAGATGAGAGGTTTGAAATAATAAATTGCTGATAATCAGCATGAGAGCTCCAATTTTTAAGCATAAAATAATCCTCCTAGTAAAACATGTCTTTAAGAGGAGGACCGCAAAATTTTACAGACATGTCAAGTGTTTTATGCAAAAAAAGTGGGGGGATCAACAAAAATTAATGATACTAAAAATGAGTAATCACAGGAGCTAAGGAGTTTCCGTGAAAGCTCATGCTGTCAAGAGGGGGACGAGATTTTAACATAGTTTCAAAACCTCTAAAAAGAACACCACTACTTTTGGCACTTGTTATTATATTTTTTTCGATAGTAACTTCTATACTTAAATGGCCACTTATTCTTGTTATGGGATCTATAGTTATTTTAGTTGACAATGAGCATTCACCTCGCAAAAATTAATATCTAACAAAAGGTTCAGTGCCGTCAGGAAAATATTCACTAGCACAACCAATGCAGGGAGTATTAGCTTCAACAGGCCAGCTGTGGTTAGAATTCCATCTTCCAAGAGGACAATAAGCTCTTGTGATAGGCCCTCTGCAACCTAGTTTAAACATACATTCTGGATCTCCTAGTTTTTCAGCTGTAATATTATTATCAAAATATGAACGCCTAGAACAATTAGTATGATTAGTATCTTTGAAAAATATTAGTGGTCGTCCACGCTCATCTAATTCAACAGTATTATATAAAATTAAACTTGCTATAGTGCCTACAAGCCAAAGCGGATTAACAGGACAACCGGGAACATTTATAGTTTTTTTGCCTATATACGTTTCAAGGCTTGTGCATTTAGAAGGATTGGGTTTAGCTGCAGAAATACCTCCAAAGGCGGCACAGGTTCCTATAGCAATAATATGTTTCGCTTTTGGAGCAGCTAAGGAAATAGCCTCTGCGGCAGATATATTTTTTCCATTATATGAAGCAACTATGGTGTAAGCACCGCCATCGATATTGGATACAGCGCCTTCTACTCCTAGAATAAAATCTGTATCTAAAGTATCTAAAAAGTCTTCGAAAGCTCTTGAGCCTTCAGAGAACATTATAGATGGACAAAATCTTAAATTAACCATTTCTTTTAGAAAATAAAGCATATCTGGCTCATAGGTGTTTAGAAAAGATATTATATCTCCAGAACATCCAGTGGCTTCAAGCCATATAAAGTTTATTTTTTTAGAACTATTTTCACGAATTTTTTCTAATGATTCATCGATAAGGGCTCTAATATCCAAAATATATTTACCACCTTTTTTTAAACATTGCTTAAAGATCCGACTACAGGAAGTGTTTTTAATAATTCAACGTCAAGATTGTGAGCGGTTTTAAAGACATCTGTTAAATCTTTTCCAGAATATACACCAAAGTGAGTTCCGCCAGCCCAGCACATATTATTCGTAACATCATATACAATACCATTAATTGCTACATATGCAGGATTACCCATTGAACCATTATATTTAGATAATTCCTCTAAAGTGAAATTTTTTCCTTGTCTCTTTAAAACATCATCTTCAGGCAAATTGTATAATAAGGTTACAAGCTCTGAGGTCCCTTTATTTACTTTTGCTAAAAAATATAATTTCCTATAGGGGTATATAGAGTAGATAGCTTGTTTTTGCCAATATTTTATTTCATCGATTTTATCTCTTAATATGGGTGGTAGTGCATTTTTCATAAAAACCTCCAATGATTAAATATATTACGCATAAATATTAATTTTAAAATATATATATTAAATGTATATGATAAAAACATTAAATTATTATAGATATATATATAAAAACCAAAGAGGGAGCGGATATAATATGAAAAGATATTTTATAGTGGTGAAAGGTATAGTGCAAGGAGTTGGCTTTAGATCTTTTATATATAAATTAGCTTTAGAATTTGGACTAAAAGGATTCATTAATAATAACTCTGCAGGGGTATATATTGATGTAGAGGGTAATGAAGAAAACATTAATGACTTCATTAAAGATATATCAATAAAATTACCACCTCTTGCTAAAATATATGAAATAGATATAGCAGAGAAAAACGTGCTAAATTACTCCTCTTTTTCAATTGAAAGTAGTAGTGAAGATAAAACGAAGTTTACACTGATATCACCAGATGTGGCAATTTGTTCTAAGTGTATTGAAGATATAAAAAATGTTAAAAGTGATAAATACAAATATCCTTTTACTAATTGTACAAATTGTGGCCCTAGATTTTCAATAATAAAAAGCATTCCTTATGATAGGAAAAAAACTACTATGAGTGTATTTAATATGTGTAGTAAGTGTGAAAATGAGTATTTTAATATTATGGATAGAAGATTTCATGCAGAACCTAATTCTTGTAGTAACTGTGGCCCTAAAATTTATTTAACAAACAATTTAGGAGAAAAAATTCAATCCAAAAAATTTATTTTAGACACAGTAGGTAAAATTTTAGAAGGGAAGATTTTATGCATTAAAGGCATAGGTGTATTTCATTTATCATGTGATGCGTTTAATTATCAAGCAATTAAAAAATTAAGAGTTAGAAAACATAGACCAGATCAGCCTTTTGCAGTAATGATGAAAAATATAAATATAGTTAAAAAATATTGCCATGTAAATAAAAAAGAAGAAGAGATACTTACGGGAATTAAAAAACCTATAGTTATTTTAAATAAAACAATAATAATGGTATGAATAGGGAACTACCTGATATAATAGCTCCTTTTCAAAATACATTGGGGGTTATGCTTCCGTGCAGTCCACTTCAGTATCTTTTATTTGAAGAGGGTTTAGAAGTTTTAATAATGACAAGTGGGAATGCTCATGGAATGCCATTAGAGTATGAAAACATGGGGGCAATTGCTAATCTATCAAGAGCGACAGATTATTTTTTAATGAATAATAGGGACATACATATCGCTGTAGATGATTCCATTGTAAAGGTTATAGAAAATGAAGAATATATATTTAGAAGAGCTAGGGGATATGTACCAGAACCTATAACTAAGAATGTAAAACATTCTATTTTAGCATGTGGATCTAATATGAAAAATACCTTTTGTATATCAAAAGAAAATCATTTGTTTAAGCCAGCACAACGGCGATTTAAGTACTTTAGAAAATTATAAGCGTTATGTGGTTAATATAGAACATTTTAAAAATATGTTAAAATGTTCTCCAGAATATTTGGCCTGTGATCTTCACCCAGATTATTATACAAATATTTATATAGATGATCAAAATATAAAAGCAATTAGAATACAACATCACCATGCTCATATTGCAAGTTGTATGGCTGAGAATAATATCAATAATAGAGTAATAGGCATTGCTTTTGATGGAACTGGTTTTGGAACAGATGAAAAAATTTGGGGAGGAGAATTTTTAATATGCGATTTGTTAGGCTTTGATAGATTCGCCCACTTAGAATATGTGAAAATGCCTGGTGGAGAAAAAGCAATAAAAGAGCCGTTACGAATGGCTATGGCTTATATTTTTAAAGCTTATGAAAATGGTGTTTATAGTGAAGAAGAAGCTTTAGATTTATGTAGTGAACTATACGGCGAAAAGTCTGAAGGTATATGGCATATAATGAAATCCAATTTAAACTCACCAGAGACTTCTAGTATGGGAAGGTTTTTTGATGGAATTTCAAGTCTTATAGGAATTAAAGATTATATAACTTATGAAGCAGAAGCGGCTATTGGACTGGAAAATAAAACTTATTCACTGCAAGATTTAGAAATTGAAGGTTCATTTTATTCCTATGAAATTGTAAAGAAATATAAGTGCTATCATATAAGTTTTTCTAAAGGAGTAAAAGAAATAATTAAAGATAGATTTTCAAAAGTAGATGTAAGTATAATAAGCCTAAAATTTCATAATACAATATGTGAGCTTACAATTGATATATGTAAACGCATAAGAGAAAGATATAAGATTAATGAGGTTGCTTTAAGTGGGGGCGTTTTTCAAAATAAATATCTATTAACTAAAATAAAAAGCACACTTAGCATAGAGAAATTCAAAGTGTATACGCAAAAAAAGGTTCCTACTAATGATGGGGGGCTTGCTTTAGGACAGTTAATCATTGCGAGTGAATTAATTGAAGAGTCTTTAAAAAGTTAACGAATTTTTAAAAGGAGGTAACTATGTGCGTTGCTGTGCCGGGAGAAGTTGTTAAAATAAATAATTTTTTAGCTACTATAAGAGTAGGAAATATTAATAAAGATATCTATATTCATTTAGTACCGGAAGTTAAAATTGGGCAATATGTATTAGTTCATGCTGGCTGTGCCATTGATATAATAGATGAAGAGGAAGCTTATAGAATATTAAAGCTTTTAGAGGAGTTATATCGATGAAATTTATAAATGAATTTAGAAATGAAGTCATTGCAAAAAAGTTAATCCAGCAAATGTCTCAAATTTCTTTAGAAAATATAAACATTATGGAGGTATGTGGGACACACACTATGGCACTATTTAAATATGGTATACCAGAGCTTCTTCCAAAGGGGGTTCGTATTATTTCAGGACCAGGATGTCCAGTATGTGTTACTTCAGCGGATTATATAGAAAGTGCAATTGAGATATCAAATATTAAAGATGTAATTATCTTAAGTTTTGGAGATATGCTAAAAGTTACTTCACATAAAAATGGTTCACTTTTAAATAGGAAAAGCCAGGGCGGGGATATTAGAATGATTTATTCTCCAATGGATGCAATAAAAATAGCAGTAGATAATCCACGCAAAGAAATAGTTTTCTTATCTGTAGGATTTGAACCTACTACATCAATCATAGCAGTGACGGTTATAGAAGCAAACAAGCAAAACATCAATAATTTATTTTTTTTAACATCGAATAAAATAACTACAGCTGCACTAAAAGAACTATTTAAAGATAAGGAAACAAATATTCAAGGCTTTTTATTACCAGGGCATGTAAGCACGATAATAGGGGAGGATTCTTATGGTTTTTTAGAAGAGGATTTTGAAATACCATCAGTCATAGCTGGATTTGAACTATTAGACTTACTGCATGGAATAAATACGCTTTTGCTTTTAATTGAGAAAAACAAAGCTTTGGTGATTAATGAATATAAAAGAGCCGTTAAGAGGGAAGGAAATATAACTGCAATAAACTATATAAATGAAGTTTTCAAAGTTACAGATTGTAACTGGAGAGGAATTGGAATAATTCCTAACAGTGGATTTACTTTAAACGAAAGGTACGAAAAATTTGATGCATTAAAACATTTTAGAATAGAAGGAAAAACTTATGAAGAAAATGCTTTATGTATTTGTGGAGAAATTTTAAAGGGCAGAAAAACACCTTCAGACTGTAAACTATTCGGGAGTATTTGTACAGAAGAAAACCCAATAGGTCCATGTATGGTTTCATCTGAGGGAACTTGTGCAGCGCATTTTAAATATAGTGTAGGGTGATTTTTATTTAATAAGTGAAGGGTAGGAGAGAGCTTTGGAGAAAACGGTTAATTTGAATCATGGTAGCGGTGGGAGAGCAACTAATAAGTTAATTAGAGATTTATTTTTAAAAGAATTTGATAATGATATTTTAAATTGATTAAATGATTCGGCGATTTTAAATATAGGTAGTGAAAAGTTAGCTTTTACAACAGATTCTTTTGTGGTAAAACCACTGTTTTTTAGGGGGGGGAGATATTGGTAAGCTTGCAGTTTGTGGAACTATTAATGATTTGGCAGTTACTGCAAGAGAATCAGGGGTGAAAATAGTTACGGGAGATACTAAAGTTGTGGATAAAGGCGCTACAGATGGAATGTTTATAAATACTTCTGGAATAGGAGAAGTATACAAAAATGTAAACATTAAATCCTCTAATGCTGAAAGGGGGGATAAAGTAATTATTAATGGTACATTAGGCGACCATGGAACTTGCATAATGTGTGAACGGAATAACTTAAATTTCAAAGGTGAATTACAAAGTGATTGCGCATCCTTAAACTCATTAGTTGAAAGTGTAATAAGTATGTGTCCAAGTATTCATGTTATGCGGGATGCAACTAGAGGGGGACTTGCGGCAGTTTTAAATGAAATTGCAGAGATGAGTAAAGTGTCTATTATATTAGATGAAACTTCAATTGTGGTAAAAGAAGAAGTACAAGGAGTTTGTGAAATGTTAGGATTGGACCCACTATACATACCGAATGAAGGTAAGGCTTGCTTTATTGCTCCTGAGGAGTATGCTGAAGGTGTTCTAAGTAAAATGAAAAATCATCCATTAGGAGTAAATGCTTCTATAATAGGAAAAGTAGTAGATGATAAACCATATAAGGTTTATTTGAAAACTATAGTAGGTGGAACAAGAATAGTAAGTATGCCTTTAGGGGATCAATTTCCTAGAATATGTTAATAAAAAACATCAAGGTAAGAATTAGAATAGAGTTTAAGTTAGCCTGAAGTTAGTTTAAATACTAGTTTGAGGCTTTCTTATTTTTTCTAGCCTAAACACTACCATATGATAAATTCTGTTATTAAAATAGCCATCATCATCAACTTTATTTATCTCAATAAAATCACATTTTTCTAAAAGACTAATTGCTTTAGCATTATGTTCTTCTGTATATGCATCTAATGTTTTTAGTTTCATAACATTAAAACCATATTCTATGACGCTTAGTAATGCTTCTTTCATCAAACCGTTACCTTTATTTTTTCATTTCTGGGTCTTTTCTCATTTCAAATAAATCATTACCATCATTATAGTTAATTCTTCGAAGTATCAGATTTTTTGTTTCAATGTTAGGGAATGGAGTAAAGTTAATCATCTTAGCACTTCCTTACTTTATTATTTTTTTCTTTAATTAATAATAACATAAAATAATATTTTTTCTTAGTCAAAATTACATGGGGGCTAGATATGAAAAGATTCATTTGAAAATATAAATGATAATATAAAAAAAGTACCCCTTCACTTTTTTGGGTTAAGAAGTGAAGGGACATTTTTTCTGTTTTTACTATTAAAAATGAAATATACTTAACTAAATTTGGTGTAAATTATTATTTTATTTATTAGAGTTTAAATATATTTTCAAATCTTTTTTTATCATTATAAGGTAACTAGGGATTGCGTACAATAATATACCCATTTTTAAAACTTCAGGAACATAATTACCAAACAATGCATCTAACCCATCACCAAAGTAGTAGGCACCAAGGCCAACTAAGAATAGATTTAGGATATAAAATACTAAGCTTATATTAAAATTAGCAATTCCTTTAGATACAACATATACAATTAGAGCTGCACTTATCAAACCCATGAGTGTTGAGCCCGCCAGTAACAGAAAAGAACCAGTTGAAGAGCTAGTTAAAATAAATAATGTTACTTCTAATAGTTCCCTAAAGAATGTTATCCCTGACAGGATAAATACACCCTTTTGACTTAGTGATATGACTTGTTGGTTTGCAATTGTGGTAAAAGATTTATTTTTCCTTAAAAGCACTATGCTATATAATATTAATCCAGCTAATACTATACCTAACATACCATCAAATAACTCTCCTGTAGGTCCGTTTAATATGGCTACTTGTGAAAATATTATTGAACCAATTATAGTTGCAATAAACGTTCCTAAAGCTCCACCTAGCAAGGCACTCTTAGTCATTCCATATAGTTTATTTTTGTTGAAATAAACTACTAACGGAATTATAACTAAGAAAATTTCTATACCTTCTCTTAGACTTATTAGAAAAGGTGCTAACATTGTTAATCGCCTCCTAATTTCTAAACATATGCTTGTCTATAATACATAATATGCTGAATTAAAATTATCGTGCTTTTGAAGTGATAAATATTATTATATAGTTTTTAGTATGACTTATTTAATATTCTATATATTTTCCACTGTAGAAGATTACAATTATTACTATAAAATATAATTTACCATTAAGTTTATATAAAATTATTTTGTCAATAATTATGGAATAGAAGTAATAAGAAATATAAAGGTTGAGGGTGATAATATGGCAATACAAATTATGTCTGCTGCATTTACAGGAATTAAAGGTGTTATAGTTACAGTTGAAATTGACATAACTCGTGGACTTCCGGCTTTAAACATTGTTGGACTTGCAGATATAGCAGTCAAAGAATCAAAAGAAAGGGTCCGCTCTGCAATACTAAATTCAGGTTTTGATTTTCCAGTAAATAGGGTGACTATAAATTTAGCACCAGCGGATCTTAAGAAAGAAGGATCACTATTTGATTTACCAATAGCTATAGGTATCCTGCTTGCAACCAAACAAATAATCGTTAATGATATTAATGATTATCTTTTTATAGGAGAATTATCACTATCTGGTGGACTTAAGAGTGTTAAAGGCTCATTACCTGTCGTTATGGAAGGAATTAAAAATAAAATTGAAAAGTTTATTGTTCCTACCAACAACGCAAAAGAATGTAGCCTTGTGAAATCTGCAAAGATATATGCATTAGACAACTTAAAACAAGTAGTTGATTTTTTAAATTATAGGGATTTAATACCTTATAAAAGGACTGTTGGGGTAGGGGTATTAATTAATGAGCAATTAGATTATGAGGACGTTATGGGACAGGAGAGTTCAAAACGAGCTATTGAAGTGGCGGCGGCTGGGAATCATAATTTACTTATGTATGGGCCACCTGGTTCGGGAAAATCAATGATGGCGAAGAGAATTCCAACTATATTGCCATCTTTAAGTCAGGAGGAGTCACTAGAGGTTACTAAAATTTACAGCGTTTGTGGAAAGCTAGGGGATACAGGCGGTATTATTATGCAAAGACCATTTAGAAATCCTCATCACACTATATCAAGGATTGCGCTAGTTGGTGGTGGAAATAAGATAGCACCTGGAGAAATCTCTTTAGCCCACATGGGTGTATTATTTTTAGATGAACTATTAGAATTTAAAAAAAATGTAATAGAAATATTAAGGCAACCACTTGAAGAGCGTAAAATAAACATATCAAGAATTAATGGGAACATAGAATACCCGTCAAATTTCATGTTTGTAAGTGCTCTAAATCCATGCCCATGTGGATACTATGGTTCATATGAAAAACGATGTAACTGTAGCGAATATGAGAGGCGAAGATATTTAAGTAAACTCAGTGGTCCCTTAATCGATCGTATTGATATTTTTACAGCGGTGAATACACTACCATATGATAAAATAGCTAATGGGAAAAATAGTGAGAAATCTGATATTATTAAAAAAAGGGTAGAGGTAGCAAGAAATATTCAAGCGAAAAGATTTAGGAAAGAGAAAATTCACTGTAATTCGGAGATGAGTCAAAAACTAATTAAAAAATACTGTCAGTTAGATAATAGTGCAAGTAAAATCATGGAACTGATGTACAGTAAGTTTAATTTAAGTACAAGAGCTTATTCTAGGATACTTAAGGTAGCTAGAACCATTGCTGACTTAGATAAGAGTGAAAATATTTTAGATATGCATATTATCGAGGCTATGCAATATAGAAAATTTATAGATGAGAGGGTGGTTTAGTTATTATTGACAATAAACAAAAAAATGGAGGTATGTAAAAAAATGAATGACTATGATATATGGTTTTGTTTAGTTAAATTATCCCCAAGAATTAAACTAAAATTAATAAATGATTTACAGAACACCGAAAAAATATGGTACTATGGCGTACATACTAAAAAAACTGAATATTTCAAAAAAGAGTTAACAGACATATTGACTAATGCGTGGAATGCAAGCGATATTGATAATGTGAAAAGAAAATTAGAAATTAATGAGATAAAATCAATTTCCTATTATGAGGGTGAATACCCTAAAAAACTAAAAAATTATGATGATGCACCATATACATTATTTTATAAGGGTAACATATTGCCATTAAATGAGGGGTATAATATTTCTATAGTAGGATCAAGAAAATTTTCGAATTATGGTAAGGATGTTACTAAAATTATTTGTAGAGATTTATGTGCTAATAATGTTAATATTATTAGTGGAATGGATAGAGGTATTGATACGTTTGCACATGAAAACTGTCTAGGGAATGATGGTTATACTTGTGCAGTTTTAGGTTCAGGACTAGATATAGTATACCCAAAAGAAAACACTAAAATTTTTAATGAAATAGCTCAAACCGGTTGTGTTATTTCAGAGTTTTTACCAGGAACGCCACCATATGCGTATAATTTTCCCCAGAGAAATAGAATAATAAGCGCTCTTAGTGATATTATTATTGTAATAGAGGCTGGTGAAAAAAGTGGATCATTAATTACTGCAAATCTAGCGCTTGAACAAGGTAAAGATGTTATGGCAGTTCCGGGATCTATATTTTCACACGAAAGTAAGGGAACAAATAAATTAATTAAAGATGGAGCATTTCCTCTTACCTGTTCTGAAGATATATTTAATTTAATAGGAATAGAAATGAAAAATTTAAAAAAAACAGCTGTAGTTCCTGTAAAGAATGAAACTCATAAAGAAATATATAACGTTATAAATGATAGCCCGCTACACATTAATGATATTATTAGAATAACTAACATTGACATAAAACAATTATATGAGGTATTATTTGAACTGCAGATTAAAAATCAAATATTATGTTTATCAGGAAACTATTATGTACGGGTAAATAACAAAATTTAAATAAAATATATGAATTAAACTAGAATACATTGATGGAGGGGATAAGATGGGACAAAAACTTGTAATAGTTGAGTCACCTGCAAAAGCTAAAACTATAAAAAAATATTTAGGTAGCAGTTTTGTAGTTGAAGCTTCCATGGGACACGTTAGAGATTTGCCAAAAAGCCAATTAGGGGTTGATATAGATAATAATTATCAACCTAAATATATTACTATCCGTGGTAAGGGAGAAATTCTCAGTAAACTTCGAAAAGAAGCAAAAAAAAGTGATAAAGTTTATTTGGCAACTGACCCTGATAGAGAGGGTGAAGCAATAGCTTGGCATTTAGCAAAAGCCTTAAAAATAGATGAAAAAGATAAGTGTAGAATAGAATTTAATGAGATAACTAAAACGGCAGTTAAAAACGCTATAAAAACTCCAAGAATAATAAATGCGCCGCTTGTGGATGCACAACAAGCAAGACGTATACTTGATAGATTGGTTGGTTATGAAATTAGCCCTATACTTTGGAGAAAAGTTAAATGGGGACTTAGTGCTGGCCGAGTTCAATCAGTTACTCTTAAAATAATCTGTGATAGACAAAAGGAAATACAAAATTTTATTACTCAGGAGTATTGGACTATAGAGTGCGTTCTGCATAAAGAAGGAGAACCTCATAATTTAAATGTTAAATTAGTCTCAGCTGATGGGAAGAAAATTGAGATAAATTCTAAAGGTGAAAGTGATGAGATTATTAACACACTTAATAAAAAAGAATTTATTGTAAAGAAAATAAAGAAAGCTTCTAAGAGTAAAAATCCACTTCCACCATTTACAACAAGTACGCTTCAGCAAGATGCTTATAGAAAACTTAATTTTACAACTAAAAGAACTATGTCTGTAGCACAACAATTATATGAAGGTATAAATATTGAGGGACATGGAACAGTAGGACTTATTACATATATGAGGACTGACTCTGTTAGAATATCTGAAGAAGCACAAAATAATGCAAAAGAATTTATTGAAAATAAATACGGAGAAAAATATTATCCTGAGACTCCTAGAATATTTAAAGGCAAAAAAAATATACAGGATGCTCATGAAGCTATTAGACCATCGTATGTTGAAATAACACCGGCAATAGCAAAGAAAACACTAAAAGCACCACAATATAAGCTGTATACCTTGATTTGGAATAGGTATGTTGCTAGTCAAATGGAAACGTGTTTACTAAATACTGTATCGATAGATATAGAAAATGGTAACTATATACTTAAGGCATCTGGATCTAAAGTAACTTTTGATGGGTTTAGAAAAATTTATAATGAAGACTTAGATGAAGATGAAAACACACTTAAACTTCCAGAACTTACTGAGAAAGATGTTTTGGTAAATGAAAATATTCAAGGAAAGCAGCATTTTACATTGCCACCTGCAAGATTTTCTGAAGCATCTCTTGTAAAAACTTTAGAAGAAAATGGCATAGGAAGACCTAGTACTTATGCACCAATTATTTCAACTCTTCTTGGTAGGAGATACATAGAAAAAGAAAAAAAAACATTAGAAGTAACTGAACTTGGAAATATCGTAAATAATATAGTAAGTGAATACTTCAAACAAATAGTAGATGTAGAGTTTACCGCTCAAATGGAGAATAATTTAGATACTATAGAAGAGGGACAAGAAAAGTGGGAAGATATAGTGGATATTTTCTTTACACCCTTAAAAAAGGATATTGAAATCGCTGAGAAAGAAATAGCTAAAATTACAATTGAAGATGAAGTTACTGAGGTTGTATGTGATAAATGTGGTAAGTTCATGGTGATAAAACACGGAAGGTTTGGTGATTTTTTAGCATGTCCAGGTTACCCGGAATGTAAAAACACAAAAGCAATTACTAAAGAACTAGAAGTTAATTGCCCTAAATGTGATGGAAAAGTGTTAGAACGAAGAAGTAAAAAGGGTACTAAATTTTTTGGATGCAGTAATTATCCGAAGTGTGATTTCGTGAGTTGGTTTGAGCCTACCACTATAAAATGTCCTAAGTGTGATACTTATATGTTAAAGAAATATAATAAATCTAAAGGAGAATTCACGGAATGCTCAAACGCAGAATGTAAACATAGGGAATATAAACCGGAAGAAAGTATTGAAGAAAAAACTGAAGAAGAGTGAAATTAATATAATAAATCAGGTAATTCCCTGGAAAACAATAAATATTCCATAGATATTATGTCGAAATATACGAAAAATTATTGAAATGGCATTAATGTTATGCTATTATTAAATAGAGAAGGAACAATTCTAAAAATTTAAAATATTTCGAATTTTATAATTGTAGAGAATTTTACTTTAAGTGTTGGCTTAAATATTATAGGCGTAGATCATATCATAAATGAGGAGGAATATCGTGTCATTATTAGATAAAACGAGGAAGTTAAATAAGATATTGCAAAAATCAGGAACAGAACCAGTAGTTTTTGATGATATTTGTAATCTACTAAGCAATGTATTGGAATGTAATGTGTATATTGTTAGTAGAAGAGGTAAAATATTAGGTTATACACTATCAGGTGGATATGAATGTGATATCGTGAAAGACGAGATTATTAAAAATATGAGATTCCCAGAAAATTATAATAATAATTTGCTTAATATTAATGAGACTAAAGAAAATCTTACCAATAAAGCTTTTTGCGTACTAGAAGATAGTAAGGAGTGCACAGTAGATAATAAAATAACCACAATTGTACCAATAAACGGAAATAGAGAAAGATTAGGTACACTTTTATTAGCAAGATTTGATAAGGATTTTACAGATGATGATTTAGTATTAGTAGAATATAGCGCTACAATAGTTGGTCTTGAAATATTGAGAGCTAAAAATGATATAATAGAAGAAGAAGCAAGAAAAAAAGCCGTGGTACAACTTTCTATTGGAACACTATCGTACTCAGAACTCGAAGCTGTACAACATATTTTCAATGAATTAGACGGTCCTGAAGGATTGCTTGTGGCCTCTAAAATAGCAGATAAAGTTGGAATAACAAGATCTGTTATAGTTAATGCGCTTAGAAAATTTGAAAGTGCAGGAGTAATAGAATCAAGGTCCCTTGGGATGAAGGGTACACATATTAAAATACTTAATGATAAACTAATTGATGAACTTAATAAAATAAAATAAATTTAAGGCAGGGCGATATTGCTTTGCCTTTTTTTTATTTCATTTCAATTAAAATTGTTGTTGAATACATTAATATCTTGTGATATACTACATACGTACTAAAATACACACATTGCTTAATTGTTGAAGGGTTCCTATATTTGGACTTCAATAAGATGATTGTAATGGAGGTAAAAAACAGGGAGGTTATTATTAATGGCAGTTATATCAATGAAACAATTATTAGAAGCAGGTGTACATTTCGGACATCAAACTAGAAGATGGAATCCTAAAATGGCTCCTTACATATTTACAGAAAGAAACGGTATTTATATTATCGATTTACAAAAGACAGTTAGAAAAATTGATGATGCATATGATTTCGTTAAATCTGTATCTGAAGAAGGTAAAGATATTTTATTTGTAGGTACAAAAAAACAAGCTCAGGAAGCTATTAAATTTGAAGCTGTAAGAGCAGGTATGCATTTTGTAAACAATAGATGGTTAGGCGGAATGTTAACAAACTTTAAAACAATTAAAACAAGAATACAAAGATTAGAGCAATTATTTAAAATGGAGGAAGATGGAGTTTTTGAAGTTCTTCCCAAAAAAGAAGTAAGTAAGCTTATGCATGAAAGAGAAAAATTAGAAATTAATTTAGGTGGAATAAGAAGCATGGATGCAAACAAAATTGGAGCTCTATTTATTGTAGATCCTAGGAAAGAAAAAAATGCGATTTCCGAAGCTAAAGCTCTTGGAATCCCAGTAGTTGCAATAGTTGATACAAACTGTGATCCAGATGAAATTGATTATGTAATTCCAGGTAATGATGATGCTATACGAGCAGTTAAATTAATAACTGAAAGATTAGCTGATGCTATAATAGAAGGAAGACAAGGCGAGCAATTAGCTGAATAATAGTAATTAGGCTTAATAGATAAGAAAATTTTTGATATAACATTTGAGGGGTAGGTGGGAGTTAATGCTTTCATTTACCTTTTAAATTAGATAGGAATAGGAGGAAATAATAATGATTAGTGCAAGCATGGTTAAAGAGTTAAGAGAAAGAACCGGAGCTGGAATGATGGATTGTAAAAGAGCTCTAATAGAAACAGATGGTGATATTGATAAAGCCATTGAACTTTTAAGAGAAAAAGGGCTGGCTGCTGCTGCTAAAAAGGCTGGAAGAATAGCTTCAGAAGGAGTAGTATGTACGCATATTTCAGAAGATATGAAGACAGGATCTGTTGTAGAAGTTAATTGTGAAACAGACTTCGTTTCTGCTAATGAAGACTTTGTTGGTTTAGCTAAAAACGTTGCTTTGCAAGCTGTGCAAACTACTTCAACTACTATTGATGAGTTTACTTCTGAAGGATACATAGCTAATAAAGAGATTACGATTACGGCTGCTGTTACGGAATTAATATCAAAACTTGGTGAAAACATGTCTGTAAGAAGATTTGAAAAGTTCTCCATTGAAAATGGTGTAGTTCAAAGTTATATCCATGGTGGTGGAAGAATTGGTGTTCTTGTTGAACTTGCCTGCGATAAAAAAGATGATGTGTTAATTAAGATTGCTAAAGATATTGCAATGCAAATCGCAGCTGCGAGTCCGCTATTCTTGGATAATACGTGTGTCGATAATGAAACTTTAGATAAAGAAAAAGAAATATACAGAGTTCAAGCACTTAACGAAGGAAAACCAGAAAAGATAGTTGAAAAAATGGTTGAAGGTAGAGTAAATAAATATTACAAAGAAGTTTGTCTACTTGAACAAATTTGGGTTAAAAATGCTGACTATACTATTACAAAACTTCTTCAAGAAGAATCCAAGAAACTTGGTGCTGACATAAAAGTAACAAGATTTGTAAGATTTGAAAGAGGAGAAGGTATAGAGAAGAAAGTAGAAAACTTTGCTGAAGAAGTTGCAAGACAAGTGCAGGGTAAATAACAATTAAAGGGGACACTGCGTGTTCTCTTTTTTAAAATAAGTAATACTTTAATTTGGAGGGGTAATATTCATGGAAGTTGCTAAATATAAAAGAATTATGTTGAAGATTTCTGGAGAAGCATTAGCTGGCACGCAAGGATTTGGAATAGACTTTGACACTACAAATGAGATAGCACTTCAGATAAAAGAATTAGTAAAGCTTGGTGTTGAAATAGGAATAGTTGTTGGTGCCGGAAATATATGGCGTGGTAGAAGCGGTAAAGGTATGGATAGGACTACTGCAGATTATATGGGAATGATGGCAACTTGTATTAATGCATTAGCACTTCAAGATTCGTTAGAAAATGTGGATGTAAAGACTAGGGTGCAAACTGCTATTGAGATGAAGGAAATAGCCGAACCATTTATAAGAAGGAAGGCTATGAGACATTTGGAAAAAGGTAGAGTAGTTATATTTGCAGCTGGTACAGGTAATCCTTATTTTTCAACAGATACAGCGGCGGCACTTAGGGCGGCAGAAATAGAAGCTGAAGTTATATTACTAGCTAAAAAAGTTGATGGAGTTTATGATAAGGATCCTCATGTGTACAATGATGCAGTGAAGTATGATACATTAAGTTATCTTAATGTACTTGAAAAAGGGCTTCAGGTTATGGATTCTACGGCTACATCATTATGTATGGACAATAATATACCTATACTGGTTTTTGGACTTGACAAACCAGAAAATATAAAAAGAGCGATTTTGGGAGAGAAGATTGGTACTTTAGTATCTGCTTCTATCAAAGAATAAGTATAATGTGGAGGGAATTCTATGATTAATAAAATTATTAGTATTGCTGATGAAAAAATGAATAAAACTATTAGTGTTTTAAAATATGAGTTTGGAAGCTTAAAAGCTGGAAGAGCAAATCCTTCAATGCTAGATAGAATACACGTTGAATGTTATGGAAGCTTCATGCCTATAAGTCAGTTAGCAAACGTTTCAGCACCAGAACCTAGAGTGTTAATGATTCAGGCTTGGGACAAAGCATCCATGAAAGATATAGAAAAAGCTATACTGAAATCTGATTTAGGATTAAATCCTTCGAATGATGGATTGGTAATTAGGCTTATCATTCCCGAACTGACAGAAGAGACAAGAAAAACACTTCTTAAAATTGTGAAGAAAACAGCAGAAGATGCCAAAGTAGCTATAAGATCTATAAGGCGAGATGCTAATGATAAAATTAAGTCGCTTAAAAAAAATAGCGAAATTACTGAAGATGAAGCTAAAAAAGCTGAAGATACAATTCAAAAGGAAACAGACAAGTTCATTAAAGAAGTGGATAAGTTAACAGATATCAAAGAAAAAGATATAATGAAAGTTTAACATATAATTTTAAATAGAACCTGCATAATTGCAGGTTCTATTTAAAATTATACTATAACTAATAAAAGGGAGAGAATTTTATTGAAAAATTTATTCGCTTTTTTTAAAAAAGATAAAAATATAAGTGAAAACAATATCCATAATTTGGATTTAGATATGTCTAAAATACCTGTACATATTGCAATTATAATGGATGGAAATGGTAGATGGGCGAGGAAACGTAAATTGCCAAGAGCATTCGGGCATAGAGCTGGAGTGGAATCGATAAGAAGAATCGTGAAGGAATGTAACAAACTTGGAGTAAAGTATTTAACATTATATGCATTTTCTACAGAAAATTGGAATAGACCACTACCAGAAGTAGACTCTTTAATGAACTTACTAGTAGAGTATTTAAAAAACGAGTTGGAGGAATTAAATAGTAATGAAGTTGTTATTAATTCCATTGGGAACATATCAAAATTACCAGCGGTATGTAAAGTAGAATTAGATCGCGCTTACGCAAAAACAAAAAACAATAAGGGCTTGGTTTTAAATCTAGCTTTGAATTATGGTGGAAGAAATGAAATTGTAGATGCTGTAAAAGAAATTTCTTTGGATTTAGTGAGTAAAAAAATATCTCGAGATGAAATAACTGAAGATTTGTTCTCGAAATATATGTATATGAAAGAAATGCCAGATCCGGACCTTATAATAAGGCCTAGTGGAGAATTAAGATTAAGTAATTTTTTATTGTGGCAAAGTGCATACTCAGAACTTTGGTTTTCAGACATTAATTGGCCGGATTTTCATGAGGAACAGTTGAAGCTTGCAATATCGGACTATCAAAAAAGAGATAGACGGTTTGGAAAGGTTAAATAGGGGAGAAAATATGAATAAAAGATATATAGGAGCACTTATTCTAGCACCGTTAATAATATTTTTATTTTTAGGTGGAGACTATTTGAAGTACCTTGTAATGTTACTTTCACTTTTCGGTATGTATGAATTGTATAAAGTTTCTAGAAAAAAACACTATAAACCAATTGGACTAATAGGATATATTTTATGTATAGTATATTATGTGAATATGGGTAATGATTTTTCATCTAGCCTCAATGTATACATTTTAATAGCTACAATTTTCTTATTATTATGTATACCTATATTTCATACAAATTATAATTTTGTGGATATTGCTCTCACTATTTTTGGATTTTTATATGTGGCAGTATTTTTCAGTTTTATTGTGTTTATTAATAACAAAACCTACGGTGGATATTTAGTATGGATTATATTTATCTGTTCATGGGGTTGTGATACGGCTGCTTATTATTCTGGAAGAATTTTGGGTAAAGGTGGCAAGCATAAGTTATGTCCAAAAGTTAGTCCGAATAAAACAATTGAAGGAGCAATAGGTGGGTTACTTGGAAGTGCTGTAGGATGTACAATTTATGGTTATGTTATTTCACAATATGGTGTGCCTATAGAGCTATATCACTATTTTGTAATTGGAATTGTTTGTGGTATTTTCGGACAGTTTGGAGATTTAATTGCGTCGTCTATAAAAAGATTTGTAGGGGCTAAAGATTACAGTAATCTTATACCAGGACACGGTGGGATTTTAGATCGGTTTGATAGTATTTTATTTGTTTCAGTAGTAGCATTTTATTATATTACATTTGTACTGAAAATATAAATGATAAAATTAGAAACATAAATAAAATTTTATGGTATATAATATAAAATATAGATTTTAGGAACGGAGAGATTTGTATGAAGAAGGTTACTATTTTGGGGGTTACTGGGTCCATAGGGGGCCAAACCCTTGATGTTATTCGGAATGATATTGATAATTTTGAAATTATAGGAATTTCTGCTAATGTGAGCATTGAAAAAATCATACATATTATAGAGGAATTTGAACCTAGATATGTTGCCATGATGGACGAGAAAGCTTCATTAAAACTTAAAAAATATTGCAGGGAGAAGGAGTATTTAACGGAAGTTTTGCAGGGTCTAGAAGGTTTAAATTATATAAGTACTTTGCCTGAAGTGGATATTGTAGTAACCGCTGTTGTAGGGATGATAGGACTTGTTCCAACTATGAAAGCTATAAGTGCTGGAAAAGATATTGCCTTAGCTAATAAAGAAACTTTAGTGGTAGCTGGTGGACTTGTAATGGATGCTGCTAAGAAAAACCATGTTAATATTCTGCCAGTTGATTCTGAACATGGTGCGATTTTTCAGTGTCTACAGGGGAACAGATTAGATACAGTTAGCAAAATAGTGTTAACCGCTTCAGGGGGGCCTTTTAGAGGTAAGACTAGAGAGCAATTAATAGATATAAAACCTGAAGAGGCGCTTAAACATCCTAAGTGGGAAATGGGTAAAAAAATATCGATTGATTCTTCTACACTTATGAATAAGGGACTAGAGGTCATAGAGGCACACTGGTTATTTGGAGCTGATTACGAGAACATTCAAGTAGTAGTTCATCCTCAAAGCGTAATACATTCTATGGTAGAATACAAAGATGGAAGTGTAATGGCACAACTGAGTTCTACTGACATGAGACTTCCTATCCAATATGCTATAAACTATCCTGAAAGAAAGAATTCTGTTATTGATAAATTAGATTTTTATAATATGGGTAGCTTGACTTTTGAAAAACCGGATATGGATACTTTCAAATGTCTTAAATTAGCCTATAAAGCTGGCAAAATGGGTGGGAATATGCCTGCTATTTTGAATGCTGCTAATGAAGTGGCTGTTGAATTGTTTTTAGATTATAAAATTAAATATCTTGGAATAGAATATATTATAGAAAATTGCATGGATAGATTTGAACATAGCGGTAACCCAGATTTAGAAGAGATTCTAGAAATTGACTTAAAGGTAAGAAAATACGTTGAAAATAATTATGGTGAAATGTAGGGAGGTAAATTATTATGAGTAGCTTTATAGGGAATATACCGTATATTATTATGGCTTTATTAGCATTTAGTCTTTTGATTATAATACATGAATTAGGACATTTTATGCTAGCTAAACTAAATGGAGTAAAAGTACATGAATTTTCACTGGGAATGGGGCCTAAACTTTTTGGTATTAAAGGAAAAGAAACAGAGTATTTAATCAAAGCATTTCCTATTGGTGGGTATGTTAAAATGGATGGTGAAAACGAGGAAAGTAATGATCCGAGATCTTTCAGCAGTAAAACTCCATGGCAAAAACTAAGCATAGTATCTGCCGGCGCAATTATGAATATAATATTAGCATTTGTTTTATTTGCAATTGTAGGTGCTTCAGTAGGAAATATATTACCTACAGTTGGAAAATTAGTCCCTAATAGTCCAGCTATGCATGCTGGACTAAAAGTTGGAGACGAAATTACTAAGGTTAATAAAGTTAATATAGAAAAATGGGACCAATTTGTAAATGAAATTTCTGCTGCTAAAGGTGAGAGTGCGACTATTGAAATAGTCAGAAATTCAAAATTAGAAAAATTTACTGTTACCCCTATTATGAATGAGAAAGAAAATAGATTCATGATAGGAATCGCTGGTCTTAAAAAGAATCTGAATTTCGGTGAAGCTGTAGGTTATGGATTTAATCAAACTATTAGTACATCAAAACTAATTTATGGATTTTTGGGTAACTTATTTCAGGGTCAAGTTTCTGCTGATGATGTGGGAGGGCCTATAAGCATAATAAGAATGTCAACAATGGTAGCGCAAGCTGGAATAATAAATTTAATGATGTTCACAGCAATGTTGAGTGTGCAACTAGGAATAATCAACATATTGCCTTTCCCGGCTTTGGACGGAGGATGGATTTTCATGCTGTTATTTGAAATAATATCTGGTAAAAAACTAGATGAGAAGAAAGTCAATGCGGTAAATTATGTAGGATTTATGCTATTAATGGCGCTAATGGTATTTATAGTAATTAAGGATATAGTGAGACCACTGAAATTCTAGGAGATGATCGCATTGAGGATTAAAGAAACCAGGAAGATTAAAATTGGTGAAATTTATATAGGCGGCGATTCCAAGGTAGCTGTTCAGTCAATGACTAGCACAGATACAAGAGATGTGGAAGCTACGGTAAATCAAATTCTGCAGCTGGAAAAAGTGGGCTGCGATATAGTACGGTGTGCAGTGCCCGACATGATAGCAGCTGAAGCTATTAAAGATATAGTTAAAAGAATTCACATCCCCTTAGTGGCAGATATTCATTTTGATTATAGGTTAGCTTTAAAATCCATAGAAAATGGAATAGCCAAATTAAGAATTAATCCAGGTAATATTGGGAGTGTTGATAAGATAAAATTAGTTGCAATGGCTGCTAAAGAAAAAGGTATTCCCATTAGAATCGGTGTTAATTCAGGATCACTAGAAAGTGATATTCTTGAAAAGTATGGTCATGTATGTGCGCAGGCACTTGTAGAAAGTGCGTTAAGACATGTTGAAATATTAGAAAGATTAGATTTTTATGATATAGTTATTTCTATTAAATCTTCGGATGTTGTTATGATGATAGAAAGTTACAAATTAATATCAGATAGTGTAGATTATCCACTACATCTTGGTGTTACTGAGGCCGGAACTACATGGCGAGGAACTATAAAATCAAGTGTAGGTATTGGAGCGCTTTTAGCCTCTGGCATTGGAGATACTATTAGAGTATCATTAACTGGGGATGTAATAGACGAGGTTAAGGTTGGGATAGAAATTTTAAAATCCTTAGGTTATAGGGATGAGGGAATTAAATTCGTATCATGCCCGACATGTGGAAGAACTCAAATTAACCTTATTAAAATCGCGAGTGAAGTAGAAAAAAGATTAGAAGGTTCCGATAAGAATATAAAGGTTGCAATAATGGGATGCGTAGTTAATGGGCCAGGTGAGGCAAGGGAAGCTGATATTGGAATAGCAGGTGGAGTTGGAGTTGGCCTCATATTTAAAAAAGGTAAAATAATTAAAACTGTTAACGAAGAAGATTTAGTGGAAGAGCTTATACGTGAGATAGATAAACTTTAGACGTCCTATCAGGAGGTATACTAATGAATGTAAGTTTAGCTGAAATGCTGAAAAATGATTTTGATTTAAATGAAGAAACATTAGTAGATGATATTAAGGTACTTAGGGTTCAATACCTTAAAAAGAGTAATAGATTAAGAGTGATAATCAAATCTTTTGAGGATATAGATGATAATAAAAATCTACTAATCAAAAATATTATAAAAAAAAGGTTATGTAGTTTTCAAGATATACAACTAATTTGTTATAAAGATGTGTCAAATGCCACGATAGAAGATGTAAAAGATAAATTTTGGTCAGATGTAGTAAGTGTAATTGCTACGTCAGAGCCAGCAAGTAGGGATAGTTTATTAAAATCTTCTAGAATAATTGAGAATGGTATACTGAAAATTCAATGTGGTAATGATTTTATGTGCAAAATTTTAAGAGATAAGAATATAGAGGTTCTTCTAAAAACTACTATAAATGATATGTTTGGAGTTAATTCAACCGTTAAACTAGAACATAATAGTGAGCTTTCTAAAGGTGACTATTTTGTTAAAAAAGAAAAAGAAAATGAAACTATAATAAATGATATTATTAAAAACATAAGTACTGAAAAGAAAGATAAACCTAAAAGCAATAGCCAAAGTAGCGGCAATTATAAAGATAATGCTAGTGGTAACAAATGGAACAAGGGGCAAACTTATAAAAAAAATGAGCCTGCTGATGAAAACACTATAATGGGAAGAAATATAAATAATAGTGAGAGTATAGCAATAAAAGATATAAATGAAGCTTCAGGAATAGTATGTGCATCTGGTGATGTTTTCAAGGTGAATATATTAGAAACTAGAACCGGAAGAATAATCATAACATTTTTTATTACAGATTATGAGAGTTCAATTGCAGTAAAATGTTTTCCAAAGCCTAAAGATGTAGAAAAGATAATGGAAGAAGTAAAAGTTGGGCTTTTCTGCAAGCTGCGTGGAGAAGCTAGTTATGATACTTATGCTAAAGAAGTTGTTGTAATGGTTAGAGATATAATTAAACTAAAGAAAATAGAAAGAATGGATACAGCGCAGGAAAAAAGAATTGAACTTCATTTGCACACTCAAATGAGCGCAATGGATGGAATAAGCCCAGCATCTAAACTTGTTGAAAGAGCTGCTAAATGGGGCCACTCTGCAGTAGCAATAACTGACCATGGTGTGGTGCAAGCTTTTCCGGAAGCTATGGATGCTGCTAAAAAATATAACATTAAGATTTTATATGGCGTAGAGGGATATTTAGTAGATGACGGTGTTCCAATTGTTATTAATAATAAAAATGAAAATTTAGATGATCGTTTTGTGGTATTTGATATAGAAACTACTGGGTTATCTAGTGAAAATGACAGAATAACTGAAATTGGTGCAGTTAAGATTGAAAATGGAAAAATGGTAGATAGATTTAATGTATTTGTAAATCCGAGAATGGACATACCTTATAAGATTACAGAATTAACGGGTATTACAAATGATATGGTAGAATTCGCTGACTCTATAGAAGAAGTACTTCCTAAGTTTTTAGAGTTCATTAAAGAGAGTGTGGTGGTAGCACATAATGCTGCTTTTGATACAGCTTTTATTAAGAGAAATTGTCAAAGGCTCAATTTAAAGTTTAATAATGCAATTATGGATACAATTCCATTAGCAAAATTTTTGCTCCCAGACCTTAAACGATTTAAGCTGAGCACCGTTGCGAAACATTTAGGTATCTCACTTGAGAATCACCATAGAGCAGTGGATGATGCAAAAGCCACCGCGGAAATATTGTTACATTGTTTTGGTTTACTCAAAGAAAGAAATATTTTAGATCTAAATACTTTAAATAATGAATTTCTTGGAGATTTTAATATAAAAAAAGCTAATTCTTATCATGTAATTATTTTGGTTAAAAACTTAGTAGGACTTAAAAATCTATACAAGCTTATTTCAATTTCCAATTTGGACTATTTTCATAGAAGACCTAGACTTCCTAAAACGCTAATAGATCAGTATAGGGATGGTCTTATAATAGGTTCAGCTTGTGAAGCAGGACAAGTATATAAGGAAGTACTTCAAGGAAAATCAGAAGAAGATCTTAGAGATGTTGTGAAGTTTTATGATTACTTAGAAATACAACCACTGCTAAACAATAAATTCATGATTAAAAACGGAACAGTAAAAGATGAAAATGAATTAATGGATATTAATAAAAAAATATGCGATTTAGGAGAAAAATACAATCTACCTGTAGTTGCTACAGGTGATGTGCATTTTTTAGAACCAACTGATGAAGTTTATAGAAGAATTTTAATGGCTGGCAAAGGATTTTCAGATGCAGATGACCAACCGCCACTGTATTTTAAAACCACTAATGAGATGTTAAAAGAATTTTCATATTTAGGAGAAAAAAAATGCAAAGAAGTGGTGATTTATAATCCAAACAAAATTGCTGAAATGATAGAAGTCATAAAACCAATACCGGATGGAACATTCCCTCCTAAAATAGAAGGTGCAGAAGAGGAAATTCGCCAAATGACCTTGGATAAAGTTCATTCTATGTATGGAGAGACACTACCTGAGGTAGTACAAAAAAGATTGGATAAGGAATTAAATTCTATTATAAATAATGGATATGCTGTACTTTATCTAATAGCAGCAAAACTTGTAGCCAAATCTCTTGCTGATGGATATTTGGTAGGATCAAGAGGATCGGTTGGATCTTCTTTTGTAGCTACTATGTCTAATATAACAGAAGTAAATGGCCTTCCGCCTCATTATGTATGTCCGGTCTGTAAAAATAGTGAGTTTTTTTTAGATGGGTCCATTGGATCTGGCGCTGATTTACCTGACAAAGATTGTCCAGTTTGTGGTGCACTATATATAAAGGATGGCTATGATATACCCTTTGAAACTTTCTTAGGATTTGAAGGAGACAAAGAACCGGATATAGATTTAAATTTCTCAGGAGATAATCAAGCTGACATACATAAGTATACAGAGGTTCTATTTGGAAAAGGGTATACTTTTAAGGCGGGAACAATTGGAACAATTGCTGACAAAACGGCTTATGGATATGTAAAAAAGTATTTAAGTGGAAAAGATATTATGGTTCCACAGGCTGAAATAGAACGTCTGGTGTCAGGATGTACTGGTGTTAAAAGGACTTCAGGACAACATCCAGGTGGGATAATGGTTGTGCCAAGTGACAATGAGATATATAATTTTTGTCCAGTACAACACCCCGCAGATGATCCAAATTCTGATATTATTACGACACATTTTGATTATCACTCAATAAGTGGTAGGTTACTAAAACTTGATATACTAGGGCATGACGATCCTACAATGATTAAGATGCTTCAAGATTTGACAGGGGTAGACCCCAAAACTATACCGCTCTCAGATCCTGAAGTTATAAGTTTATTTACATCACCAAAGGCGTTAGGCTTAACGGTTAAAGAACTTAGTTGTGAAGTAGGGAGTTATGGACTTCCAGAATTTGGTACAAAATTTGTAAGGCAGATGCTTTTAGATACGCAGCCTAGATCTTTTGCAGATTTGGTCCGGATTTCAGGATTATCTCATGGTACTGATGTATGGATTAACAATGCACAATACTATATTAAAGAAGGATTTACCACACTTAGTGAATGTATATCTACAAGAGATGATATAATGATGTATCTAATACAGAAAGATATTGAGCCTAAGACTGCTTTTACTATAATGGAGAAAGTAAGAAAAGGTAAGGGTCTAACGGAAGATGATGAAAAGGTAATGAGGGAACATGATGTTCCAGATTGGTATATTGGTTCATGTAAAAAGATAAAGTATATGTTTCCTAAAGGACATGCTGTAGCTTATGTAATGATGGCAGTTAGAATAGCATATCATAAGGTTTATTATCCTAAGGAATACTATGCTACTTATTATACAGTTAGAGCAGATGATTTTGATGCGAATTTGATCGTAAAAGGAGAGGCTACTATAAGAGCTAAAATTGATGAATTATTAGCTTTGGGTAATGATATAGCAGTGAAAGAAAAGGGACTTCTTACAACGCTTGAGATATCTTATGAAATGTTTAAAAGAGGGATAAAATTATTAAGTGCAGATGTTTATAAATCTGAAGCGGTTAAGTTTATAATTGAAGGAGATTCAATAAGACCTCCATTAAGCGCACTTGAGGGTGTAGGAGAAAATGCTGCTAAAAGCATAGTTTTATTAAGAGAGCAAGGTGAGTTTATATCGAAAGAAGATTTGAGAATTCGTTGCAAAGTCTCGAAAACAGTTATTGAAACATTGGCTAATCACGGTTGTTTAAAAGGGCTTCCTGAGACGAATCAGCTGTCGTTTTTTTAGTTAAGTCGAATTAACTCTTGAAATAACAATATTTTTATGATAGACTAATATATAGTAGTTATCTGTGATAATTTTATTACAAGAGAGTAGGCCGGTCCTACTCTCTATTTATTGAAACGCAACTCATGGTTGCGTTTTAATTATAATATTATGGTTGTGTATACTAATAGATGTGGAAAATAAGAATAAAAGGAGGGTGTTAAAATGAAAAATGATACCTTGTTACAAAAACTTAGAGGAATGATTGGGCCAATAGTAGAAAAAAATGACTGTGAATTATATCATTTAGAATATGTAAAAGAAAAAGGACAAAATTTCCTCCGAATTTATATAGATAATTCTAATGGGATATCACTAGAAAATTGTGAGAAAGTAAGTAGAGCAACAAGTGAGCTATTAGATATAGAAGATCCAATAGCTGATGGTTATTGTTTAGAAGTCTCTTCACCAGGAATTGAGAGGATTTTATATAATGACATTCATCTAGAAAAATACGTAGGTCAGAATGTACTAGTTACTTTAACCAGCCTATATGAGGGTAAAAAAAAGCTTGAAGGTGGTTTAATAGGTTTTTCTGATGTGCAAATAGAAATTCAATATGATGGGAATAATATATCTGTTCAAAAAGATAATATTTCCACTGTATGTTTGAAACCAGTGCTGTAAGGAGGAAGTTAAAATGAATCAAGATTTTATTGAAGCATTGAGAGAAATTGTAGACCAAAAAGGAATTAGCGAGGAAATGCTTTTTGAAACTATCGAAGACGCATTAGTTGCAGCGTATAAGAAAAATTATGCTACATTATCTAATGCTAGCCAGAATGTAAAAGTGTCAATGAACAGAGAAACAGGTGAAATACATGTTTATGGTCAAAAATTAGTTGTAGAAGATGTACTTGAGGAAGTTAATGAATTGTCACTTGAGGAAGCTAAAGAATATAGTCCTAGATACCAAATTGGGGATACTGTTGATATTGAAGTTACTCCAAGGAAATTTGGAAGAATAGCGGCGCAATCTGCAAAACAAGTAGTTATTCAAAGAATAAAAGAGGCTGAAAGAAATATCATCTATAATGAATTTATAACCAAAGAGTTTGATATTATTACAGGAAGTGTTATTAGAAAAGATAGAGGAAATGTGTTTATAGATTTAGGTAAAATTGAAGCTGTTCTTGGTGCGACTGAACAAATGCCGGGTGAGGAATATAATTTCAATGAAAAATTGAAACTATATATTGTTGAGGTTAAAAATACTACAAAAGGTGCTCAAGTTGGTGTATCAAGAACTCATCCAGGCCTTGTTAAACGATTATTTGAATTAGAGGTGCCAGAGGTTTTTGGTGGAATTGTTGAAATAAAAAGTATTTCAAGGGAAGCAGGATCCAGAACTAAAATTGCAGTATATTCAAATGACGAAAATGTTGATGCTATGGGAGCTTGTGTTGGTCCCAAAGGTACTCGGGTTCAAAATATAGTCAATGAATTAAGAAATGAAAAAATTGATATTATTAAATGGAGCAAGAGTTCTGAAGAGTATATTTCTAATGCCTTAAGTCCTGCGAAGGTATTAAATGTTGTAGTTGAAGAAAATTCTAAATCTGCAAAGGTCATAGTTGAAGATAATCAGTTATCCTTAGCAATTGGTAAAGAAGGCCAAAACGTTAGATTAGCTGCAAGACTCACAGGTTGGAAAATAGACATTAAAAGTAGAACACAAGCACAATA
>NZ_JBNMNU010000039.1:0-28693 GCF_051278035.1 Clostridium sp. | reverse complement strand
GCTTGCAAAACAACAATAAAATTTTTCTCAACTATACAATTATTAAGATAAATATTATTTTTTTTACAATTTTTAGTGGGGGAGTTTTGGGTTAGAATATGGGGGAGTTTTCACTTGACAAATACAAATGTTGGCGAGAACAAATAACTGGCACTTATGTACGAATTTTTACTATTAAATCATGAAATTTTAGAAAGAAAAGATAAAAACTTTTGTATATCGTTTAGAAGTAGTTTTTAATGGTATAATTAAGAAGAATACAAAGTTGGAGTGCACATTATTTAATAGGTAAGGGTTTTAATCTAATGTAAAGAGCTATCGGCAAAATGGCTCTTTTTTTATATATATTTGTCTATGTATTACACTGATTCTATACAACTAAATTCTTTTAAATTAAGGCTATGTTAGATAATGTTGAGGATATAAGAATATAAAATCGGTTTGTCGTAAATGGAGTGGTAAAGTGTTTCTGTTGATATTGATGGAAAATCTCAAAAAAGCAAAAGAAAGTAGTAGGGTCGTCGCAAACTACCTAATACTTTCTAAATATAAATAAACTACCTTAAAGACAAATGCCTCTATCTATCATTAGCATATCATAATTAATAAAAGGAAGGTGTGACAATTTTAAAATCCTCTAAAAATTAATTCTCTACTAATATATAATATCACTATTTATGTCTAACATAACCTAAATTAATTATATTGCGGCCGTAAACTTTCCAAAATGATTAGAACATCAATATATAATTTTACTGTTATAGTATGCCTCCTATAAAACGGCCTTTTTAAAAACATCGACTTTGTCTTGCCCACATCAACACATACGTTTAAACAGTTATCATCCCCACCCATCTTGCTTGTAGTTCTCTTGATAGCTGTGTTACCTCATATAATATTATTCTCTGGAACAAGCTTGTTAAAGCACCTGAGTATCGTCTTATGATTTCTGTAATAAAATGGCTCTTTTGATATTTACTATACTGAAAGGTAATGTAACCAATTATTAGACAGGAATTCTCCTGTCTAATAATTGTGTTCATTTAAATATTCGCCATCTTCTCCACTAAATCAACCTTTCGTTTCATTTCCACTTCCATCTGGTCGATCAAACTCATAATTAATTCAACTTTTTGTACAATGCGATGTTGTTCATTAATTGGTGGTAAAGGAATAATAAAGTTTGAAAGTTTTATTCCACTTAATCCTTCTCTTGACACCCCAACCTGAACATCCATTATTAACTTTTGAATATAATTTGAAATCATATTAATTTGTATAAATTCTTTCATTGCTAAATCTACTAATCTAATTATTGTTACATGTTGATTAACATTGGCATACCCAAAGTTATCGGGTACAACGCAACATCTACCGATTGATGCTCCTGTAATATTTAGTAGTACATCTTTGCTTTCAACCTGACTACCCTTCATTTTGGTATTTATAGAATCATCTATAAATGCCACATTTGATATTCGCAAACCATCATTATATACATTTTGGGACCTAATAAACTTAACCCCATTATCTTTATAAACAGATTTGCCCCCTGTAGGCGTACTACCAGCACCTATTTTTTTACATATCGTTCCTAATCTAATACACTTCCAACTATCAGGAATCTCAAACGGAACTTCACCCTCCTCAATCTTTGGTAGTGGCCGTTGTTTCTTAATCTTGCCTTCCTTCAACAACTTATCTTTTTCAACTTGAATCCTCTTTATTAAATCTGATGATGGTTCATCAGTAGCATCTTGTGGCACTAATTTACCTTCTATTGCTAACTGAAGTACAACATTTCTAAGTTCTTGCATTGACTCTGGCGTTTGGAAGACAGTCTCTTGATGCTCAATCACAAACTGTAATTGTTCCTTAAGTGCCTCACCTGTTTGGCATTTTCCAATAGCATCAACAACAGCTTTAGGAAGAAGTTCCATAAGATGCTCTTTCTTCTGAAGTGATTCCTCAAGTTTGTCAATTTCAGACATGAACCATTTATACCTATCAACGATTCGGATTTGTTCTTTATATGGTGGAACAGAAAACGGAATATTCTTTAATATCTCTAACGATGGTATGTTTTTCATAGCAGAACCATTGCTTTTTGAAGTAATGTGGCTATTTAAAACCGTTTCAAAAAACATTAGAAAAAAATTTTTTTCTATTAAACACGATAAGTCAATCATCATTAAAGCCTGATTTATAATTCCACGCTCGATTTTTGACGGTAAGACATAAGTTTCACCAATCGTACCCGCACAGCTAACAATAATGTCCGTAGGAAACACTTCGAAGCCTTTAAGCTCATTAAATTTTTCTTCAGAAATAAAATATTCACCTAACGTGTCATCTTTTCTGATTGCATTCTTTTGTTCATATACTTTGTAAGTGTTTTTACCCTTTGGAACAAACATACTTTTAGTAAGACTACTTCCAAATGGACCTTTTTTAAACAAGGCTATGTTATCAAACCTTATCCACTCCCAAGAAGAGGGTATTGTAAATGGAATTTCATCCCCACTAATTGGTACATGAGGATTCAATTTCTTTATTCTGCCTTCTTTTACAAGCTTACTTCTTTCTTCGTTAATTTTTTTCACGAGAACATACGCTGATTCGCAATTTAAATCTTGCTCAACCAACTTACCTTGAATGGCAAGTTCAAGCACTTTATTTCTTAAAGCTTGAATATTATTCTTAACCCCAAATATGGTTTCAAAATTTTCTATATTAACACTCAATACTTGCACCTCCTATAATAAATTTTTAAGTTCCTCTATTAAATTTCCTTGAAGTCTTTTAACTTCTTCGCTTACAGTTTTGTATTTCTGTAGTAGTATAACTGGGTCAAGAATTTCATCTTCAGGCTTATTTGGGTTCTTAATATCAAGATTGTATCCTCTTTTAATGACTTGCTCTTTTGTTACTTTCCAACTATATTCTGATTCCTTTCTATCATTCCACCATCCTCTTACAGGATCAAAATGTTTAGAAAGCATTGGTTTTGTCTTTGAAAATGCTTTAAAGCCTTGGGGTAAAGGTAATTCATAATACCAAATGTTTTCAGTACCAGTTTGGTTAAAATCAAAGAATAAAATGTTCGTTGCTATTGATGTATATGGAGCAAACACCGAATTTGGAAGTCTAATAATTGTGTGAAGATTGAACTCATTAAGTAACTTTTCTTTAAGTCTTTGTTTTACACCATCACCGAACATAAATCCATCAGGTAATATAATACCCACACGCCCATTAACTTTAATTCTATGCATGATAAGAGCCATAAAAAGGTCTGCTGTTTCAGATGTCTGAAATTCAGCAGGAAAGTTGCTTTGAATTGCTGAATCCTCTGACTTAGAACCAAATGGTGGATTCATTAGAATTACAGAAACTTTGTCCTTGTCCCCAAATTCCCTTACATTATCTGAAAATGAGTTTTTATGTTCTAAATTTGGAATATCAATTCCATGCAGAATTAAGTTAGTCACACCTAAAAGGTATGGAAGATGGAACTTTTCAGCACCATATATACTTTTATTAATAATTTCATTGTCTTCTACTGTTTTTGCCTGCTTTTTAAGAATCTCATACGCACTCGTTAAGAATCCGCCAGTACCAGATGCAAAGTCAGCCATAGTATCACCAATCTTTAAATTAGTCATTTCTGCTGTAAATACAGTCAGAGCACGCGGGGTAAAATATTGTCCGTTATTGCCTGCTGTCTGTAGACTTTTGAGCATATTCTCATAAATATCATTAAAAGCATGACGTTCTTCAATGTCCTCAAAATCCATTTCGTTGATAAGATTTACAAGCTGTCTGAAATATGTACCATTTTTCATATAATTATTTGCATCTTCAAAAATGCTTTTAACTATGGATTTTCTTCTGTCAGTCATTTCATCAATCTCAAGCTTTTTGAGAGTTGGTAATAATTTTTGGTCTATAAAAATAAGTAGTGATTCTCCTGTTAGAGAATTACCATCCTTTTTATCAACTGCCCAGTTCCTCCATCTAATTTCCTCAGGGATAATTGTTTCAAAGTTATCCTCATAGAGTCTCCACTCTTCTTCCTTGTAATCATATATGAAAAGGAAAAGAAGCCAGACTAACTGTTCAAGTATTAGTACATCGTTAGTTCCAACACCTTTATCTTTTCTCATAATGTCCTGTATTCTTTTAATAAAATTCGTCATACTCATTAATTTTCGCCTCCATTTATCTCAATGTTTTTGTTTTCATTATTGTACGTGATTGTCATTTTTATTGTATCTTCATCCATATAACTTAGCCCTACTAACTCACTACTAAATGCATACATTCCTCGATCTATCCTAATTAGTATCTCTGCCTCAACTAACCGAGTAATCATATTATCAATACTTCCTACTGTAGCCTTAATTCTCGTCCCAATATCCCTTTTTAGTGATGCATTTACAATAATTTTTCCATCTCTGTTCCTGATACTTATCAACTCGTATAGTAGAGGAGTAAAGCTTTTCGTCAAACCCCTCAGTTGAATATAATCTTCAAGTAGTAATAGTAACGTTTTATCCATTTAATTCACTCCCAAAAAATATAATGCTCATGTGATTGTGTGAGCATTATATCCCAAATAGTATGACTTGTCAATTATGCGTATAGCATTTGTTCAAGCTCTTTAACAGCCTTAATATAGTTTTTCTTACTTCCAAATTCTTTTACAAGTTTAACTGGAGTTCCAATCTCGGTAAAAGGCTTAAGTTCAAGAACTTTTGTATCACTGAAATCTAATACTTCAGCATCCTTATACTTTTCTAATAATCCACTTAGAACTTGCTGTGCGACATCTGAATACTCATGAAGGTATCCACGTTTTTTAACGTTATTTGCACGTTCTGCTCTTGAAAGTGGTTTTTTATCATATGCCACATGTAGGATTAGGTCAAAATCATCAATGTCTTGTTCAGCTTCTTCTCTTAATGCATCAAGTAAAACACCTTCGTCTCTAAGTTCATCAATAATGGCTTGCTTTTTATCTTCTGAACTCCATCTTTTAATAAAACTATCTAAGGTATCATATTGCTCAAGAATATGCCTTTTAGAATAATCTTTAACTGATTCAGTAATAAGTTTACCATTAATGTCGATATACTGAACTCTTTCGTTCAAAATCTTTACTTTAACACCTTTAACATAAAACTTTTGATGTGGCTCAGAACCACCACCGTCATCTTCCCCTGTACCACCTTCTCCTTGACTTCCACCATTATCCTCACCTTCATCTTCATCTTCTTCATCATCACCAGGTATTGGTTCAGTTCCACCCACTTCAATTATTTTAACGGGCTCTCCATCGAACTCAGGATCTGCAAAAAGTCTTGAAGCATTTCTAAAATCCATAAAAGTGAAGTATGTCTTGCCATCCTCTTCTCTAATTCGAGTACCCCGACCTAAAATTTGTTTAAACATTATTGCTGAGTTCAGTTGTTTATCAATAACTATTAGCTTACACATTTTTGCGTCAACGCCAGTTGATAAAAGTTCACTTGTAACCGCAATTGTCGGGAATTTAGAATTTACAGCAATAAAATTATCAAGCTGACCTTTGCCTTCATCATCATCACCCGTAATTTTCATTATATAGGTTGGACTGTCTTTAACTATGTCTATATTTTCTTTAATAAGTGCCATTCTCATGCGATTTGCATGTTCAATGTCGACACAGAATACTATTGTCTTCATGTATCGGTCATTAAGCTTTAAAAATTCAGTGATTCGTTTAGCAATTTCTTTCGTGCGTTCATCAATTACAAGGTTTCTATCATAATCTTTTATATTGTAGTCTCTATCTTCAATTACATTTCCATTAATATCAGTTTGACCCTTATATGGTCTAAATCCTTCAAGGTCAACATTTAAGCCTATACGTAAAACCTTGTACGGAGCGAGGAACCCATCCTGTATACCTTGTTTTAAGCTATAAGTGAAAATTGGTTCTCCAAAGTAATCAATATTGCTCACTGTTTTTGTTTCTTTGGGAGTAGCTGTCATTCCAATTTGTATAGCATTGCCAAAGTAATCAAGGATTTGTCTCCACTGGCTATCTTCCTTAGCAGAACCTCTATGTGCTTCATCAATAATTATTAAATCAAAGAAATCTGGCTTGAAGTCTTCGAAAATCCTCTTCCCATCTTGACCAACAAGTTGCTGATAAAGAGCCATGTGAATTTCATACGAGCTATCTAATGTTCTATTTTTCACTTTAGTCATCACGCTTTCAAACGGTTTAAAGTCATTATAAATTGTCTGGTCTATAAGAATGTTTCTGTCTGCTAAATATAAAACTCTTTTTACTTTACCTGCTTTCCAAAGTCTCCATATGATTTGAAATGCGGTATAAGTCTTACCCGTTCCAGTTGCCATAACGAGAAGGAGTTTATCTCTTCCTTTAGCAACAGCTTCAACAACTCTATTAACTGCAATCCTTTGGTAATATCTTGGTGATTTATCACCAGTAGCGAAGTGGTAAGACTCAGAAACGATGTCTTCTTGCTCTTTAGTATCAATGTTTTTATAAAACTTATATTTATTCCACAAGTCTTCTGGTGAAGGGAATTCACTAAGGGATAGTTGTCTCTCATTTCCAGAAACCATGTCATGCTCTATAAATCCATCTCCATTAGAACTGTATGCAAATGGAATATCAAGGATTCTTACATATTCAATGGCTTGTTGCATGCCATCACCTAAAAAATGCTTATTGTCTTTAGCCTCAACAATAGCAAGAGGTATATTGGATTTATATGAAAGCATGTAATCTGCTCTTTTTCTTTTTCCACGCATTGATATGTTTCCACGTACAATAACTTGTCCGTCTGTAAATGTATATTCAGTACGGATCTGTTTCATTTTATCCCACCCCGCAGACTCAAGGGCAGGGGTTATATATCTTAAGCATATGTCTTGCTCTGATAGGTCTTTTTTGCTCATTTCATTTTTCACTCCTTCCAACCTCTTTTATTGTACTTCTTATACCATTTTATAACAATTGATATTACAGAAATTCATATTATTATATGTAAATCTTCTTAATGCTATAAATAGAATTATGCTGAATTGTACATAAAGGATAAATCATTTTATTCAGCAAAGATAATAAATATTTCTCTATATTAATACTAAGTTCATATAATAGGAGATTTACTTAACACTATTATTCTTCGATTTCATAAAATCCAATGATACTTTTTTTGTCAACAGAACAGTTATCATGTAACCGAACCATTTGATTATCAAATATGGGATTCCATACTCCATGATAGCTCTGTACTAAATAGTATATAGCGTATTTGTAAATTAAATATATTTTTGATTTTGTTGTATTTAATCGAGTTTGTTTATCAAAAATCATATCTTTAACATCGGCTAAAAATCCTACAACATAAGGTTTTGATACATTATTCCATTCATGTACAATATCTTCTATTTTTAGTACCTCACATATATCGGATACAATTTCTGGGCAATCTTTAATATGCCTTACATTACTGTCTTTCCAAATCAAATCATTAAATAAAAAACCATTTATGCAATTATCAATGTATTTATCTTTCACTCTAAGTCTTACCTTAATTCTTGCAGTTGAATAGCTATCATAATTGTTCCAATCTACGATTTTATTTCTATTATATGTAGCTAATCCTTGTGTTGTTTTCTTGAAAATCAGTCCTTTACTTGCTAAAAAGATGCTAATATCAGTAGGCAATGAAAGAGCCTTAATGAGACAATAAATATCTGATTTATCAGGTTGACTTATCCTTGTTGTAAGGTGAGAGATAACACATGAATTAAATTTAATAATTTCATATAATTCATTATTTCCTGTAAACTTAATTCCTATTTTTTTAAAAAAAGAATTTAGTTTTATATCACTTGCACTTGTATTAATAAAAGGTTGCGATTGTTTCAACCATGTTTTTATACTATCGACACTACATCCACAAATAACTGATATTGATTCAATAATATCATCATATGAACTTGTATAAAATATTAATTTTTCCATAAAATTCATCCTTTACACTTTCGACTAATAATATATTTTAGAAATTGCTTTTATTGTAGTTCATAAATAATGCTATCATTTAATAGAATCTCTACTTCTCCTGCAAGCATTCCCTGCTCATCAAATTCATCATTCAATCTTTTTAAAAATAATAATCCAAATATGTAATCTTTATATTCAGCGGCCGATAATTCACCTCTCAAAATATCCGCACAAGACCATAATACGCCCTCTAAATTCTGCAATGTCAATTTCTCCATAATTTTCTCTCCTGTCAATCTATATTCATTATTTTAGTATACCCATTATAATAATTTATGTATTTAGTTTACCACATTTTTGTATTTTTTTGTCTAATGCTATTAGTTTAATATAAAATAAGTATCTACTATAAATAAGAAAAGTTCTATAAGACAATTATGCTTATAAAACTTTACTGTCCATACCAGTTATTAACTTTATTACTTATTACTTAATGGTCTAAAATGCAAGGTTTTATTAATTTCCATAAACTTGATATTTCAAGTTTAGAAACTTTATATAGAACCTTATTATAAGAATAATAAATAATATAAGAATTTTTATTAAACATTATTTTAGGCTATGTTAATCAATATTTGCTTAAAAGAATATAAAATTGGCTTGCCTTATATAGACAAGTTATTTAACTATGTAACTTACATTTTCATGGTATTACTTAAAAAAGGAGCTACTTTGCCGATAGCTCCTTTGATAAAACTGATAGCTCTTTACTAAACCCTCATTTAGAGAAGTGTACCGTGACTCTTTTTAATTATACCCTTTTTTATATTAAAATTGCACTAAAGTATATAATTCCTCCTACATTGTTTGCGTTCGCTTTTAATATCCTATCTACTTGTATAACGCTTATATCTCCCCCTTAATGGTTTTATTCTACTTTTGAATATATAATCTCTACTGTTTAGTTTGTTTATCCTTATAAATGACTTGAGAGCTTTATTAACACCTTTAATCCTTACCTTAAATATTTGTTAGTTGATTTGTTTGAAGAGCATTTTTATAATCCAAGTTACATCTGCTCTTACGCAAACAAAGACCAATTAATACTAATGAGTATTTTACTATTATTCTATGTATATACATCCATTGACTGGCTAATATTATTAACTTTTCTTTGGAGTTCATCTATCATTCCAAGAAGTCTACCTATCCTTTCTTGTTTGTCACCTAACTCTAATTCTAATTTGCTATTAGCTTCTCTGGTCTTTGCAAGTTCCATAATCAATTTTTCATTATCATTTAAATTTTTTCTATATTCATTTTCTAAATTTTTCAAATAGCTCTTAGGATTATCATTAGTTATTACTTTCACATCTTTATACTTACAGACCTTATATTTCCTTAATATTTCTTCAACATGTGTCTTGTTAAAAGTAGGTCTACTTAGTTCAGTCATTTCCATCAGCTTTATAATATTAACTACACTTCGCTCTTCAATCAATGTTAATATGGATTCCTCAACTTTACTTTGAGTTTTATACTTTCTTTCTTCATTATAATTCTTCAAACCACTGTTTAGTTTACCTTTTTCTTTCTGCATAAAGAATCACTCCTTGTATGTTTTTTCCCTTGGTTAATTCATTTAACTTTTTTGAAAATAACTTCAAATTTTTCTGTGCTGTCTCTGCATATAATACATTATCATTAATCTTAAAAAAGTGAACATCACTTTCCCATCTTTTTACCTGTTCTTGATAAAATCTAATCAGTTGTTCCCTTTCAATATCCTTATTACAATTTACTTCATTTGAAGAATTAAACTTACACTCTATGCAAACCAATGGGTCTGCTATCACACTAAAACACTTATATATATCAGCACAAGCACCATATGATTCACCTTTCGGATTTGATAATTCGAACGAACTTCTTCTTTCTAACAGCCTTTTAAAAGCCATCTCCCCTAATACCTTTCCTCTGAAAATTGAATTCTCTTCATTCTCTTTTAACCTCTTTTTTTCACCATTATACTTACTTTCAATTTCTCTATGTTTTCCCTCTATATTATGATCATAAGAATCATATATAACGCTTGGTGTCTTTATACCACTCACACACATGGTCTCTAATATGCTAAACCCAAAGTCAAGCCTATCAGTTATATTTTTATGTCTTAGTTGATGGGTTTTAAACGTATATGGTTCACCTTTATAAGTTACATTGTTATTCTGGCTGATACTTTTAAAATTCCTACGGATCTTAGAATCATTTAAAATATTTAAAAAATTTTTATTTATAATATACTTTTTTATACCAGTTTTTTTGTAATGGGCTTTATCTATAATTTTTGTTGGTATTGTAAATAGAAACCCTCTTTTATCTATAGATAGAATACGTTGATATTTTTTTGACATTTTAATTTGTTTCTTTATCAAATCTATAAGAAGATTCTCAATCTTATTCTGAATATTAATAACTACTATTCTCTCTTCTGGATTCATGTATTTACTCTCCTTTTTAAGTGGGAATGTAAGTATATATTTGCTATCACCAAAAGGTCTTAAAAAATCATTTAATGATATAAGCACAATATCTCCAATTCTTGTAGGATATAATCTCATAAGTAAATATGTTAGTTTTTCCCACAACTTAATCGCCTTACCACATAGGAAAGCTCTATCTAATTGCTCAATAACTTCATTTGGAGGATATTTTTTATTATTTTTTTTTTGACCTCCTTTACATGAAAAAGGTGAATCAATTTTAGATATTAGTACATATGAAGGTAGTTCTGGCCATCCGAACATTATTTTAAAGAAATTCTTAATTCCTGTCCATCTTGTTTCTTTTGTCTTTATAGCTATTGTACTTAATTTTAATTGTTTCTTATATTCTTCAATAATGTTCCTATTTAATTGTATTGTTTCACATTCCATATACATTTTTTTTATAAATTTAAAAAAATACATTATTCCTCTAACATCATTAATAGTTGTATTTATCTGCGAGCTTCTTAGTATTACAAAATACTTCACCAAATCTTTATACTGTTCAGGTATTTGTTTAAAAGTTGCTGTTACACTTGAATTTGATACTGTAACTGAATCCTTTAATTTGTTGCATATCCATTTGTCATTTTCAAAATTTATATTATCACCCATTAACATTAAGTTTACTTTCAGTTTTTCTCTTAATTCCTCACTATACTCAATTTTCACATTGTATATTAACGATCCTTTATTGTACTCCATTTGTTATTCCACTCCTCTGTATTGCTTTAATTATGCAACTATAATCATTAATCTCACTAACCATTTCTTTATATCCTTCAAATTTGCTATACTCTACGTAATTCAACTTTAATATCTCTCTGTAAAAATACACTAAATCCTCCACTTGCTGTGAACACTCTTCCTTTAATTCAATCCAAGACTTCAAGAAAGGTTTTCCAGTGCAAAATTTACTACAAGTAGCACACATCACTTTCTTTTTAAAATCATTTTTTTCACATTTTTCTAATGGACTCCTTGAGCATGTACCCATAACAATTTTTCTATAAAATACTTTTCTATATTCATAGCAATATTTTAGAAATATACCTTCTATTTCACTTTTGCTATATAACTTTTGGTGTTTTTCTGGAAAAATATGGTTAAATTGTTCTTTAAAGAATTCTGTATGCTTATCACTTAATAATATTTTATCTACTTCTGCATAATATTCTTTAGTTGTTTTAACATTCTTTTGACATAACGTAATTCTAACTTCTTCTAATGTAGCTCCGTTTAGTATCATTTCGCAAGCTATAGCTTTCCTAAATTGTCTTGTTGTAAGCCTTAATTCTCCACATAAAGTATTTACTAAAGCTCTATTTAGGGCATCATTAATTACATTCGAATTATCTAATACTGCTAATGACTCGAATTGCTTCTTATTTCGTTTATAAGTAAAAATATATTTGCTTTTATTTTCCTCTCTCAGTCCTTTAGTCTCATCAATTTGTTCTTGGATTTCTCTGACAACAACGTCATTTACATAGACTTCCTCATATTTAGTGTCAGGGGTATCTATCAACTTACTTTCAAGGACCTTCCAAGGTATAAACATAAGTTTAGTTTTTCCAGTGATCTTGTCAGTGTATAAGCAATTTTCTTCTAAGTATGCTACTTCTTTAAATCTTCTTGGGCAGTTTAGCATAATCATAATTACTCTTTGTATCATTTTGTTTTTTATCATACCTATATTTTTAGATACATTATCCAAAACTTCACATGCAATAAGGGGGGTATTCTTATTCATATTTTTCAAATTTTTAAGTTGTAAATTTTCAAACACATTAACCTCAGGTTTATCAACACCAAGTTTGCATTCATATATATACCAATCAAGAAATTGTTTCATAGAAGTTCTGTATTTTGATATTGAAGTAGGACTTAGACGTTTCCCTGTAATAGTGGAAGAATACTCGAACTGAAAGTAATTCATGAATGCTGTTAACATATTATGGTTTATTTCACTAAAACTTTCTATTTTGAGGTAATCAATAAAAAAAATTACTGAATTTATTATGTTTCCACATTTATTTACATGTTTATTGCAAGAAGGTTTACCATCTATATTTTTTTGTTGCTGTATCTTATGAAGAAAATAATATTTCACAATTTTCTTAAGACTTTCATTCATTATCAGAGAGTAATCAATGTTTCTTATATAAATGATATCATTATTGATATAATTATAGCCCCAAGAATCATTTTCAAAAGATATTTCGCCTAAACTACTATTCATATTTCCAATTAAATCTATTTGATTGCTATTAATTTCACGGCAAATCTCTAAATACACATTAAGAAATGGCCCTTTTATTTTAAAAAATACACTATTGATAACTAATGAGGATAATCCAAAACAAACCATTAGCAATGTAGAACTACATGTAACTAATATTTGCTTATTGTTCAGATTGTTCGATATCAAAATTAAATATGATTTGAACTCAACTTTAAATTCCGTTGTTAGAATTTTAAATAAAGTAGGAAGTTCTATATAATTTGGTCTATTTTTTATATAGTGGGTAAAAAAATCATTCTTTTCTAATATACTTCTGAATTTAGGCATTTCTAAAACATATCCACAATGAATATTTACGTCATATATACTATTATTGATTTTATGCATACTTTTATTTAGCACTTTTTGTATGAGTTTAATATAGTCACTACCACCCCTAAATCTTCTTATATCACTATTTAAATTATTATTGAGTCTATAACCCTTACTTAAAGTCCAAGTTAATACAAAGTTAATTGTAGGCCTAAATCTAACATTTTCCTCTACAACTTTATTAATGTAAGCATCCGTAATATCAAGTAATTCTGTCATACACAACCTGAACATTTTACCAGGACCTATTTTTTTGTATAGCATGTTTAAATTTTCATTTTTAAGCATTGATTTACGAAGGGAGTCAATATTTATTTCATCAATTAAACTTTTCACTTTGTATAAAAATATCTTATTATTCTCATGTATCCCGTAGTTGAATTTCATCGTAAATAAAGCTGAATCTGACTCTATTTTCTTAACTAAAATGCATCCCATAACTTTAACTATTGTTATTAAATTACTATTATTCTTAAAATATTTTCTTACCATGACATCTATATAGGTATCAGTTAATGATGGAAAAATACTTATACATATATTAATTATGGAATAATATGATATTTTCATGTCATCAAGTTTTTCATAGTTAATTAAAGACTTTCTTATAGTCTGAATAGTATTGCATAGCTTTGACTTCTGATTACTTTTGAAGGTAGGATGGTTTAAATAGACATTAATACCATTTATACTCCATATACATCCCCTATTAGAATTAATCTTAATAAAATTAATCTTGTACTTTTCATTACTTATCAACTGTTCCATTTAGCTACCTTTCCCTTCCATTTATCTTCTTCAGTGCATTTAATGCAATTTCTGCATCAAACTTTTTCCTGTATGATTCTATAGTTTTGTCACTACTCCACCCCAACACAATTCTAATCTCTTCATTTGTTGCTCCTTCTTTAAGCATTTTCTGCACCTTTGTTGACCTTCCTGCATGAGTAATTATCTTTGATGGGTCCATTCCACTTATTTTACCAACATTTTTTAAAATCTTTCTATAATTTCCTTGTTTAATTTTTTTTCCTTGGCTCTTACCCTTTCTAAGATTTAAAAATAAATATTTACTATCAATTTTATAGTTTAATCTTTCTTCTAATTTTGCTCGTTCGGTATATATATAATCCTCAATTATTTGGCAAGTTTCAAGCGATAAAAAAATATCTCTTACCATCGTCTTAGACTCAGATATAAACACTTTTATTTCATTACTATTAAAATCATTTATTTTTATTGTCGCAATTTCTTCTATTCGAGCACCTTCTAAGCCAAGGCTATACATTGCTAAATCTCTCTTTGTTTTGAAGTTTCCTTTAATAATCTTTATTTCATCTTTTGTATACCATTTTATATGGTCAAATTTATTAGTTGAACAATTTTTTCTTGCTACCCCTAAAATCTTCAAGTGGTTCTTTGACCATATTTCATAATAATCAAATCCAATTGAATTTTCTCTGCCTTCCATTTTTTTAAATATCTCTTTGCTACCTGCTTTTTTTACATAAGCTCTAAGTTCTTTACTCTTTGCAAAATGTTCAAGTTTTTTATTTACAGTGAACATTTCATCTAACCAAAAATAAAATCCAGTTACAACTATTTGATAAGTGTTCAAGTTATCGTATCCAACTTCAATTTTAATCGTATATACCCCTTTTTTTCGGTTCTCATGCATAATTTTTCTAAAGAAGTTTTGTATTATATTTGCACTTTTAACTTGATAATACTCCAGGTTAAATTCATCAATATACTCAAGGTATCTTTTAAGTTTATAAGCATAGTTCTCCAGTGTTCCAGGTGAATTAATTCCAACTGTACTTAACCAAGTATTTACTATTGATATTGGTATATCATTTTTTGTTATTATTAGTCTTCTTATCTCTACAATATTATTATTTTGATAATAGATTGCTTCTTCCACGTTGAATATGTTTTTACTTACTCTCTGTATTTGATTTTGCATTGTACTTGCCCCCTTATTAAAAGATTATATCTCCAATTTTTTATTGTTATAAATCTAACATGTATGATATTTATAAAAACTTATAAATTAAAATTGACAAAAATAAAAGAAGATATTCCCCTAAAAATTTTTAGGTTAATATCTTCTTCTTGATGATAATATATTTAATTAATGATTTATAATTACAATGTTTTTTGTATCTTTCAATATTCAATTTTCTCTCCCCTTGATAATCTATTCTATTTATTATCTTGCCTTATATATTAGCATTATATATTAAAGTAATAAAATTATCAATAATTATTTTACACTTATAAACTCATTGTTAATCAATACTTTAGTAACAATATATATTATATTTATATAAGCAGTATACATTAAGTAATTAAAACCTCACCGTCATAAATAATATATATGCTATTTAAAATTGTTTTCTATTTTTAAATTCTAATTCATTAATTACTTTTCCAGTTTGCACCACTTGGATACTGTCACCGTTAGTTTTCACTTCACTCTTACCACATCCAACAAAAACAACCGAACTGAGATTTTTAATTATTATGAAAGCTCATTTGTATTAAAATTGAAAGAATAATGTTAATGAAAACAATGATACATAAAAAGCTAAGTATAATATGTAATGAAATTGTAATACTTCTGTAATCTCTAAAATCAAAATACGTAGTACTATAAATGTATAGATATCACATCATTCTTTTTAGAAAATAATTAAATCTTATAATTGACTTGAGTACGGGCATACTTTTATGCCACTGGTTAAATACATAAGAAAGAAGTAATATATAATTTAGGAGGGTGACATGTTTAAAATAATTTTCGGAATTAATACTCTAGTTACAATAACCACATTAATCCTTTGGATTATCGGCATAAGGTCTTTTAAAAATGATAAATACGATAATAAAGGTATTAAATATATCCTGTTAGGTACCAATATTACAGGGATATGTATCATTATAAGTAGCATACTTTTCTTACCACTTTTCTTTCCGAAGTAAAAATGGATGTGTCCCTATAATTTTGCACACAAATCCGATTAAGAGGTTTGATTTTTTCCTTTTTAATACATAATTTTAACAGGAATTCTCCCACTCAAGCACTGTCATAAGAAAAAAGATAGCAACTTCTAATTACAAAGTTTTATCTATGTCCATATTCAATTATAATTTTATTATTTTTAGCAATTAATTTTATGACTTAGATAAAGAACTAGAATTAATTATTCCACTTAAATTAATTTCTACTTGTAACCCATTAAATGGTTGCTAATGTAGTCAATCAAAAAATAACAATAGACAGCTAATCTATTTAAATTAGCTGTCTATTGTTATTTTCCCAATGCAGTAGCTAATGATGCCATCCGCAATCAAAAAAAATGTCTGAACATGCTCTGCATGCCTGAAACTTAACGCCTATCTTCTGCGCTTTCTTTACATAGTCCTGGAGTTCTATATCCATACTGAATAGTTGATACGTTAAAGCAAAAGATTATAAGTAAACTTTTGCTTTTAGTTTAATATAGCTTCATTTCTTCTAAAGCGATTGCAATATGTCCCATCATTGAATTGAAATCAAATACAGGAAGGTTTACAGCCTCTCTTATTTTTGCTGCGTAAGGCGGCAGGTCTGTGCATTCCAAAACGATTGCGCCAATTTCAGGATGTTTGGCTACGCCTTTTCTGGCAACTCCGATAATTTCCTCTGTTACAGCATCAATATCAAATTTCTCGTCCGGCTTTTCGAATATCTTGCTCCATTCCTTTGCATTTTCAAGTCCCATGACCTCTACATTAATATCATCTGTTATGCCACAGGCATGAAAATGTTCTTTTGTAAGAGCCGATTTGTTTGCAGTGATTACTCCGACAATCTTGTTTTTTCCAATCAGATTACACACGAAAGGCACCTGTAATAGTGCTGATGTGAATACCGGCACATCTAATGCTTCTGAAAGTTCCTTCTGAAATATAGCATTAAATCCACAGCTTGTTGAAATAACTTTAATACCCTCTTCATTTACTAATTTCTTTGAAATCCTGATCATATTTGCAAGCAGTTCTTGGCTCGGATGTGTAATTACAGTTTCAACATTTGCACCCTCCATACGAACAAGTCTCACAGGGAAAGGGTATGATTCCAAATTAGTGCTGTTGCCAGGCATAGTCTCAAGCTGTACCAGGCCTTCAGGAACATGTCCTTCTTCCCACCTTAAGATTGCGATCTTTGGAGTTTTTTTCATATGCCTAAAACCTCTTCAGGGGCTTTGAATTGTCTATTTTGTTTAAGTCCCGTTTCTTTTAGTGTCAAATCTCCAAGGTAAAAGGACAATCCTTTTCTAAGATATTCATTTTCGAGTAATGCCTTCTTGTAACCCTTTGTTGCTATTTGTAATGCATATGGTAATGTTGCTGTACATAGGAAAAGTGTTGAAGTAGCTGAGAAAGCTGAAGGTATATTATCTACTACATAATGCATAATTTCTTCCTCAAAGTATATTGGATCTAAATGCGATGTTGAGCGCGATGTTTCAATTGCACCTGCATCATCACAGGATACATCTACTATAAGGGCACCTGACTTCATCGTCCTTAACATTTCTCTGTTAATAAGATGGTCTTTCCTGTTTTTTGGCCATAAAATACAATTTATTAGCACATCACATTCCTTTAATACTGTTTTGATGTTCTGATCATTGGAATATAAAAACTCTACATTTGAGGGTAATATATTTTTAGCCTTTTCTAGATTATCTAAGCTTATATCGAGTATTATAACCTTATTACCAAACCCAGCTGCAAGCTCTGCTGCTCCAAGTCCCGCTGCTCCTGCACCAATTATTGCTACAACTGGAGTTCTAACTCCATGAACTCTGGCCAGCATTAACCCTTTGCCTCCATTTATCTTTTGACTATATTGGCATGCCATGAGAAACCCGCCTTTACCAGCTATTTCACTCATAGGGCGAAGGAGAGGGAATTGCCCCTTGCTATCTTCTATATCTTCATAAGATACCCCAACGATTTTGCTCTCTATCATAGCATCAGTCTGCTCTCTGTGGGCATTTGAATGTATATATGTGAATACTATAAGTCCTTCTCTTAAATATTTGAACTCCTCAGGAAATATCTCTTTTACTTTATAAATCATATCTGCTTTTTTAAAAACTTCATCTTTATCCGTTATAGTGGCTCCTGCTTTTTCATAATCTTCATCCACTATTCCACTTCCAAGTCCAGCGCCTTTTTCAATAAGCACACTATGTCCTCTTCTTATAAATTCATTTACACCATCTGGAACTATTGCTACTCTAAACTCATTATCTTTTATTTCTTTTGGAACACCTATTATCATATCTGCACCTCCATTTATTAAATTATAAAGTCTTCCTACCGCAGTTGACACTGCTTATATATTATAAAACAATTCCAAGTACAAGATATAATATTGCCGATACGGCAGCAGCTGCTACTGCATATGGAACTTGTGTCTTAACATGATCTATATGGTCAGATCCCGCTGCAAGGGATGATAATATTGTAGTATCAGATAAAGGTGAACAGTGATCGCCGAAGCATCCTCCACCCATAACAGCTGCAATAGTCGCATAAAAAAGTGCTGTATCTGTAACTCCCCCAGTCAATTGAAGTACTAAAGGTATTGCTATCGGTGCCATAATTGCATATGTTCCCCATGATGTACCTGTGAAGAAGGCTATAAATGCACAGATTAAGAATGTAAATACTAAAAGTAAAGTCGGTGTCATCCATGATTCTGTTATAGATATTACATATTGAGCTGTTCCTAGGTCCTTGCTTATAGTGTTAAGGGCATATGCCAAAGCAAGTATTAACATTGCAACCATAACTCCCTTTATACCGTTTACTGCTGCTTCCATAAGCTCAATAACCGTACCCATCTTTTGAATAATCATTACTACAAATTGGAATGCTACGGCACACATGAAACCTTCCAATGTCTTTGCAGATCCAATTGTTATATAAGTTCCCAAAGTTACTACAATTACTATTACTGCTGGTGCAAAGAAATTTAAATATATATTTGATTTTATTCCTTCTTTTGGTTTTATATCAGATAACTCCTTGCCAAGCAAAGGTTTCGCAGTATCCCACATAACCTTTCCTGTTTCCATTGTTCTTTTTTCTGCCGCTTTCATTGGTCCAAAATCAGGTATAATCTTCATTGCTATAAGTCCAACCATTAATACAGCAACTATGCCATAAAAATTGTATGGCACCATTTTTACTATTGCATTCATTGCAAGGTTCTTATCTGTGAAAGCTCCAGTTGCAACGAGTAATCCTGCCATGTAAACACCCCAAGAGGAAAAAGGTATAATCGTACAAACAGGAGCGGATGTTGAGTCACATATATAAGCAAGCTTTTCTCTAGAAACTCTAGCCTTATCTGTGATGTTTCTCATAACTGTTCCTGTATATAAAGGACTGAAATAATCGCTAAAGAATAAAAATATTCCTAGTAGCCAAGCTAATATTTGTGCTCCTTTTGCATTTATATTTCTTCTATCAAGTATTTTTGAAAAAGATTCAATTGCCCCTGATTTTTGGAAAAATGCAATCATAACACCTACGAATACTTCAATACTGATTACCCAAATAAAATCAGCATTTCCTAGTGCATTTTGTAGTAGTCCAGAAAATCCGAATAGTACATTTTGACCAGTTATTAGTATTCCAACCAAGACGCCTACAAGCAGTGAAAATATAGCCTCCCTCGTAATAAATGCAAGAACTACTGCCACCAAAGCAGGTAATAGTGATAAAATACCATAGTCTACTAATGAATCCATGATTTCTCCCCCTTTTTATTCTCTATCCCTCTAAAATTTCTTTAATACTAAACCCTATAGTTTCCAGCGTTCTTACAGATTCTTTTCTATAATCTCGTTCCATTACTGCTGATGCAATGTTGATTACCGAATCAATCATTGGAGTATCCATACCAAGCTGTTTAGCTAAGTTAGACATAAATACAAGTCCATATCCCACATCTTCATTTAAATATCTATGATCCAGCTTATCTTGCGCTTTTATTCCTTTAAACCCAGGTGCGCTTGCGTAACCATATTCGTATGTTGCCTCTTTCATATATCCTTGTAAAACTCCTAGTTCTGGATCTGGAAGAATTTTCACACCTAGCCTATCTCCAATTTCAACTCTCTCCATATCAACAGCTTTCATAAGTTTTCCAACTCCTGGTGTTACACCATCTTCATAGAAATAAAAGTCCCCCTTGGTACGTTCTATCAGTCCTGCATTCATAAGTGTTACTGATGGATGGATTACTGGGTTAGAATTTTGAAGCATAGTCTGAAATACATTCTTTGCCTTTTGTGTATGTGGATATACAGCTCTAAAAGCTTCAAGAGCTTTATCTCCTTGATCATTTGGAATAGATGCTAAGTATAGACCGCCTCTTAATTTAAGGAAAACCTTTACAACTCCTGGTTTAATTATTCTAGCAGCATAAGGTAAAGTTGAAGTCTCACAAACAATGGTGTTAGATGCGTTTTTATTACTCATAAATATTTTTTTTGTCATTAATGCCCCCCCAAAAGATCCAGGACACACAACATAAATCTGATTAGCTGAAATATAGTCTTTAACTATATTAGCGAAAGGTTCCGTACTATATGCTGGACCTATGGCAAGGATTATATCCGCACCACTTACAGCCTTTTCAATTGAATGACCGCAATATGCTATTGGTGCAAATCCATTTAATTCTCCCTCTACATATACCCCACCCTTATTATTAATTTCTTCTATAATTGTAGGGAATTTTTCAAAATCAAAAATCCTTACTTCGTGCCCAGAAAGAGACCAATCTGCCGCTGCTGCGCATGCACCGTTACCTGAACCTAGAATAGCAATTTTCATTTCCTTTTTCATTTTCTAATCCTCCTCAATTAATTTATTAAATCATTTTGTGACAAAATCATAAGAATTCCATATACTTTTTTTAACTCTCTCACATAGAATTATTTTATAAAATTATACAATTGTAGCTTGCTTTAAATAGTAGCAATAATGATGCCAACAGAATTTGTTCTTTGGAGCATTGAAAATACTACATTTGTTAAAAAAATATTTAATGACGGATAAATAATGCCATATATTTGTCGCTTTCTTTAGAATAAAATAAAAAAACGCCAATATTTTGGCATCTTCTTATTTTTAATAACGTTATTTCGCCTATTGTTTGTTTAAAAAGTATCAATGTTCAGTTTGTCTATCCTATACTTAAGAGTTTGCCTTGGTAATTCAAGTATTTCAGCGGCACGAGATATATTACCATTACAGAAGATTAGAGCTCGTGAAATGTACTCCCTTTCTGTCTTGTTCATCATTTCTTTTAGAGATATTTTAAAATCTATAGAATTTTCCTTATTTGATACATTTTCTATTGATCCATAGTTAGTATTGATAACTTCTTTTAAATACACTGGAAGATTCTTGGTGGTTAACACCTCTTTATATGAAACATTAACCATAGATTCAATTACATGTCTAAATTCCCTAACATTACCTGGCCAGTTATAATTGAGAAGTATGTTTCTTAAGTTCGTAGATAATTTATAAACGCCCTTATTATACACTTCATTAAATTGCTTGATAAAATAATCTAGATATAGTGGAATGTCTTCCTTTCTATCACGCAATGCTATAAGATGAATAGTATTACTACTTAACCGATAAAATAAATCCTCTCTTAATAGATTTTCTTTTATAAGTTGCATAGGGTTTTTGTTTATTGCAACTATTACCTTAACATTGACACTTTTTTCATTAATGCTACCAACTGGTCTAACTTTTCCATCTTGTAAAATTCTTAAAAGCTTTGCTTGTAAATGTATTGGTATAGAATTGAGTTCATCTAGGAAAAGTACCCCTCCATCTGCCATTTCAAATAGTCCCATTTTATTTTCAGCACCTGTGAAAGCACCTTTGCATGACCCAAATAATATTGATTCAAATAATGTTTCTGGGATTGCGGCACAATTTTGAGTAATAAATTTATTATTTCGAATCTTATCGTTTTCTACCATAGCCTCAACAAACATTTCTTTGCCAGTACCTGTCTCTCCATAAATTAATACAGGATTGTCATCCAAAGCATAAATTTTTGCTCTTCTTATGTTTTCAATCATTTCCTGATTGTTTGTAATAATATTTTCAAATGAAATAGTGTCACTAACCGTTTTTTTCTTCTTCCGAATTTTTGTCTCAGACAAATTCCTTTGAACCAGAGGGTTTAGATCCCCAATAGAGGTTATATCTTGCGACAGTTCTATTGCTCCAACAATTTCACCACATCTAATGATTGGATATGTAATGTTTTTTGTATGATATACCCTACCCAAAAGGTCTGTGAATACTTGATTTTTCCGAATTAATATTTTGCCATTTTTGAGGCACTCTACCATCGTACTTTCTTTAGGATCAAGTTCAGGATATACTTCAAAATATCGCTTGTTAAAATACCCTATATATTCATTACTCATTAACCCATTATCAAACCTTGGATTAAATCTGTTTGTATGTAGCACATTTAAGTTTTTATCAACGACCATCATAGAATCAACATAATCTAGTACAATTTTCATACTTTTATCCATATTTTAACCATAACCTCCTTTATATCCAAATTAAAATACCATATTCAATACTTTTTAGATATCTCTTTAGAATTTTTTTATATATAAAAGAAACTTTTCAAGTTTCTCATTTGTTATATATTGTAAATCACTCATTCTTATAAATGGATTGAGTAAATTTATATTATTAAAATATCAATATAACCATATAATACCATTTTTTACTTTACAATACTACATATCAAATAATTCAACATTCTTGAGTATAATCCTTCTTTTTATGTTGAAAATTCATATATATAATAACTTAATATACCAACTCATTATTCTAATCTAATATAAAAAACCTACCTAGTAGATTTCTCTATTAAATAAGTTTTTTCATTTACTTTTATTAGTTTATATAACCACCACCCGTTATTCTCCTTATAACGTAAATGTTATTTTCACTAACATATTGGCTGTTTATTTCTTCTAATGTGCATTGATTTTTACCTATAATTATTGATGGTTCATTTCTCCATAAAATTACGTAATCGTCTTTCATAACTTGTTCTTCCGTGAGTCCCACAGATGCTCTTTTAAAAATTCTTGTATTTTATTATAATCACAATAGTGTATTTAAAAAGGTACCCACTGTATTGAGTACCTTACCATATTCTAAGTTATTGATTTTTCTTATTCTCTCTGACTTCGCGTTTAGTTATTATATAAAATTCAAATATTACTTTTGTTTCACCTAAGGCGCTAAACTATATCAGCTTTACTATTACAGTTAAACTTAATTGCTTGATATAGCCTTTGATTCCATTTTTTTAATTTGTTCTGAACTCATATTATCATGTCTTCCAACCCCTAATACAATACTTCCCAACATAACCGCCAACATTGCGAAGCCATAAAATACAAATGGAGTAATCTCTAAGGCTGTAAGAGGATGAATGCCTCCTCTAGTAAATCCAATTGTGTATATTATTGCTGGAGTCCATGGTAATGCATATACTAAGGTACAAGAAATTCCATCAAGTAGATTAGCTGTTCTATAAGGGCTAATACCATGTTTTTCAGATAATGGTTTAGCAAATGAGGAACCAACAGCTAAAATCGCAGGAGCATTTAGACCCATTAAAGAAGAAAGAGCGATAATCATACCAGCAATGGAAAATTCTGCGCCCTTAGGTCCCTTAGCAATTTTACCGATAACATCTAATAGCTTAAGATCTCCTTCACCAGCCCTCATTACAGCTATTGAACCAAATAACAGAATAGCTAAAAGACTTACTTGCATCATACTATTGATTCCGGTATAAATTACACCATCTACTGTCCTATCAAGACCAACACCTGAAACTCTAAATAATGCCTGTTTTGTTACTTCTTTCCCAGGATCCATCTGAATGAAATCCATTAGGCCAGCAAAAACGGCAGTTCCACCTGCTAAAACAGAACCAATTGTAGTTGCAATAATTATGTCTCCATACTTTATTGCTACCCAAATTGTAATAGCTACAGGGACTAGCATAATTAATGCAATTTTATTATATGTTATTGCCTCAACGCTAGCAACTGTTCCTTGATGGGTGACCCCAAAGATTATTATAGCAATAATTGTAATGCCTGCAGCTACTAGTGCATATTTTAATCTGGACCTAACAACTCCTGGAACATCTACACCCTGCGACGTGGCAGAACAAATAGTTGTATCAGAGACTGGTGCTAAGTTATCACCGAAAACCCCCCCAGAAATAATAGCTCCTGCTAATAGGGCTGGATGTGCACCAAGAGCCACTCCAGCTGGATAAAGAACTCCCATCCCAGCTGCGATGGTTCCAAATCCTGTACCAGAAGCTGTGGCAAAAACTGCTGATGCAATGAATGAAACAACAACAAAACTTGTACCCGCGATTCCCATTGATCCCGCAAGACCAGCGATACCCCCCGCAAGACCAGATTCTCTTAAAATCCTAGAGAATACGCCTGCGAAAATCCAGCAGACAACAGGTAAAATTGCTTCTTTACTTGCCATCCCATTTATAATAGTTTCACTATATAATGTTTTATTCTTGGCAAAGAAAAATGCTACAACAAGTGCCATAAAAGCCGGAATCCATAACGCTCCATCGGATATTGAACCCTCAACAAATGTTGTCATAATGATAAGTACAATGAAGATGATAAACGGAATGAAGGACATCCATTCCCCACCATAAAACTCTAGTTTATTGCCTCTATTTTTCATTTTTTTCCCCCTTAATAATTTAATAGTATATAAGATATAAATTCTGATAAATCTAATTTAAAGAAATATTTAGATCTTCTAGTTCTTGAACTACAAACTTTCTATCTGATTTTGTTTCATCTATCAGATACTGTATATCGTCTTCATTAGCACTAGTTGCTTCTACATGTTTTACAGCATTTTTTATATATGATTTTCTTAGCTTATTCATGTCAAAATATTTTACTTTAATAAATGAAGGATGCTCTGGAAGAATAATATTTGTTCCTGGAATATCATCTTTAGGATTACCGAATTTGATTTCGATGCCATTTTTTCTTGCAAAAGAAAGCTGAGAAAGAGGATGTTTTCCTGCACCCGTATATTCAGTCTCTTGAACAACAATAACTTGATCTTCGTCTAATTCTTGTGCTAGGGCAAAAGCAGCTGTTAATGAGGTGTTTCCTGCAGGACCTCTCTCTATTCCTTCGAGAACTGAAAGTGCCTCAGTCATATAAAACACTTCGCCTTGTTTAACAATTAAGTATTCATCCATATATCTTAAAACTCTTGCTGCACTTCTTGGAACATCAGAGTGGTCAGGGTCTGTGGCATAAGGAACACCAAATCCAGTATGACCCGTTGTAAATGACTTCTTGTTGAATGCAGTATCAGATGCCATATGTAACCCTGATAAATCAACACTAGCTCCATAAACTTTTGTATTTGTAGCTCCAGCCTTTATTAGACCTCTTGCTGTTCCAGTAAGGTTTCCACCACCTGCTTGAGTTGCAATAACATAATCTGGATCTCTCCCTATTAATCCTCTACACTGTATCGCTATTTCATACCCTAAGGTTTCTACACCATTAATACCTAAGGTTGAGTATAACGAAGCATTAAAATATTTTGTATCTTCCAATACCCTTAAAAATATATAAAACAATTCAGGTCCAACAGTTAATTGAATAACTTCAGCACCTAGACACTCACATTTTCTCTGTTTCTCAAGTATTTCGGGCTGTCCAACTTTTTTGGAATCATAGCATTCCTGTACAATAATGCATTTTAGATTTCTCATTGCTGCCTGTGAAGCCACTGCCGCTCCATAGTTTCCACTAGTTGCAGCTACTAATCCCTTATACCCTAATTTCTTTGCATGATATGCTGACATGCTAGCTCTTCTATCTTTATAACTTCCTGATGGGTTGCATTGTTCGTCTTTAATAAATATTCTCGCACCCTTACCTTTTGGTGAAATCTTTCTTGCCAGTGCTGTTAAGTTTCTAAGCTCTAATAGTGGAGTATTGCCTACCCCTACTTCCCTCTGGATTTTAACAATATCTTCAAAAGTATATCCTGTGTCGTTCATCATTCGCTCATAATCAAAAGCAATATTTCCAGACTCATATATAGAATAATCCATACCCGTAGCATTTTTTATAATTTCTCCATTTCTAGCATTAACTGCTTGATAGCTCTTATCTTTTCCCATTAGTTATCCCCTTCCTGAAGAATATTTTTTAACTGAATATCTATTTGCAAAAGCTCAGGTACAAATTCTTCTCCAAATCCATAGGTAAATTTCGGATTTATTTCTTCCAATATTCCTGTATCCATTCTTCCAGTTACTGTAGTTATTGAAACAATATCACCAATTTTAGCATCTTCATTTAAAAATCCTTTAACCCATAGTTCCAATGGTACTTTTCTAGTTTCCTCTGGTATTTTTGCAGTTCTTTGCTCAGACTTTAATACGATATTATTTATTTGAACCCAATCTCCTTTTTTTGCAATCATTTGCCTTCACACCTTTCTGATTTATTCTATTTATCTATTAAGCAACAATTATGCCATAAATTGTATTTTTTAGTTTTTTTAATTATATTATCCGGTCTGCTTGAATACCTCTATTACCAACAGTTAAAAAGTTAAATTTTTTCAAAAAAAAATATAACCTAATAAAATTAGGTTATATTTAAAATATGGAGATTTATTTCCTTCCCACATGGAAATTTATTTCCTATTATGTTTTTAATTTGTATTCTGTTACCTTACTAAAAAGATGTCTTCGGCTAATATTTAACATTTTTGCTGCATCTGTTAAATTTCCTTCGCATTGAATCAATACTCTACTAATATATTCGATTTCTATCTCCCTTCTATAGCTTTTCAATGGAATAATCATATTAGTATCAGTTAAATTAGTAGTATTACCAAGTTTATTCTCTGGAAGATCAGCTTTTATAATTTTCCCTTCTTCAGATAACACAACAAGTCTCTCAATTATATTTTTTAATTCCCTTATATTCCCTGGATAGTTGTATGATAATAGAAAGTTCATAACTTCCTGTTCAATACTATTTATCTTCTTATTTTGTTCTTTTGAATATCTTTCAAAGAAAAAATCTATAAACATAGATATATCTTCTTTTCTTTCCCTTAAAGGCGGAACTTCGATGATTATAGTATTTATTCTATAAAATAAATCTTCTCTGAAATCTCCATTTTCAATTGTCTTGTAAATATTTCTATTAGTAGCAGAAATAAGTCTTAAATCCACATTAATAACCTTATTGCTACCAATTCTCTCAATAGCTTTAGTATCTAAGGTTCTTAATAACTTAACTTGAATGTTGACTGGTATTTCACCTATTTCATCCAAAAAAAGTGTACCTTCATCCGCTTCTTCAAATCTTCCAATTCTCTTTTCAAGGGCACCAGTGAACGCGCCTTTTTCATGACCAAAAAGCTCTGATTCAAGTAAATTTTCAGATAGTGCTTGACAATTAACAGCTACAAAGTGATTGTTGTTCCTATGACTAGATTGGTGAATGTGCTTTGCAATAATTTCTTTTCCAACACCTGATTCCCCTGTAATTAAAATACTTGCATTACTAACCGCCGCCTTATCTATAAGCTTAAGCATATTTTCATAGTTTTTATTATTTGTTTTTAAGAGGTATCTCTTATTATTTTGCTGTCCTCTTAAATACTTATTATCTTGCTCTAATTCACGAAGCTTTTCAATTTTTTTAATTTCTATTAATAACTCTTCAGATTCGTGACTTTTTATAAAATAACTGAACGCCCCTTTTTTTATAGCACTAACAGCAGTTTCTATAGTACCATAGCCGGTAACAATTATAACCTTTGTATCAACATAGTTCTTTTTTATTTTTTCTAACAGCTCCATACCACCCATTTCCGGCATAATTAAGTCTGTTAAAACAAGATGAAAGCTTTCTTTTTTTAGCAAACTTATCGCTTGTGAACCACTGGAAACACAACGAACATAATATCCTTTATCACTTAGTATCATTTCATATACATCCTGATACTCTATTTCATCGTCTACTATTAATATTTTAAAATTCCCTCTTGATGCCAAATTTAAAAGCCCCTTCCTGTACTTTATTTATCATTAACAGTAATAATCGGTAAAAGAACTTTAAATGTACTACCCTTTTCATACTCACTTGAAACATTAATTTTACCACCATATTTTTCAACTTCATTATATACTATATACAAGCCTAGTCCAGTACCTTTTCCTGGTGGTTTTGTAGTGAAAAAAGGATGAAATATATTATCTAAATCTTTCTTTTTAATTCCAGTGCCAGTATCACTAATTTCATATACTAATTTCCCTTCGAA
>NZ_JBNMNU010000038.1:0-28706 GCF_051278035.1 Clostridium sp. | reverse complement strand
AATATTATATTTTTCTATCTTTCTATATAGGGAACTTCTTGCAATATCTAATATTTTTGCAGCTAAACTCATATTACCTTTAACTTCTTTAATAACTTCAGTTATATGATGTTTTTCCATTTGCTCTAATGTAATACCAATATATGAATCGTTGGATTTCTCTTGATTTTCAGCTACTTCATTAAATAAATTCATCTGAATTACTTCCGAATTAACTATACGTTCAATTACATTTTCAAGTTCTCTTATATTTCCCGGCCAATCGTAATTTTTAAGGTAGTCCATATATTCCCCGGAAATATCCACACTGTGCTTATTAAGTCTCTTAGATGTCTTTCTCATATAATAACTCACCAGTTGTGCTATATCATCCCTACGTTCTCTAAGTGGTGGCAATTGTAGCGGAAGAACGTTTAGTCTATAATAAAGATCTTTTCTAAAATTGCCCCTTTCTACCTCATGTTTCAGATCCTTATTTGTAGCTGCCATAATTCTTACATCGATATTTATTTGTTTTGAACTTCCTATTCTATTTACTACGCCTTCTTCTATTACTCTTAATAATTTGTTCTGCATATCAGAAGGCATTTCTCCTATTTCATCTAGAAAAATTGTACCCCCATCTGCAATTTCAAATTTCCCTACGTTACCGCCTTTTTTTGCACCAGTAAAAGCTCCACCTTCATAACCAAAAAGTTCTGATTCTATTAAAGTTCTTGGAATAGCACCACAGTTTACTGCTATAAAAGGCTCCTCACTGCGGTTACTGTGATTGTGAATTGATTGAGCAAAGACTTCTTTGCCTGTTCCACTTTCACCGGTAATTAATATTGTAGACTTACTATCGGCTATCTTTTTTGAGTACTCAATGAGCTTTTGGAATTTTTCATTTTTCCCAATTATTTTGTCAAAAGTGTATATTGCTTGCCCGCTTAAGATTCTCCCCGCAAGCTTCCTACTCTTTTTTAATTCATAGAATACAAGTGTTATTTCTTCAATATCCATAGTTGGGCCATAAATCGGGTATGCGGTAAGAGTAAATTGCAATTTATTCACTGGCGTATCTACATATATATCCTCATCTATAAATGTACCCTTTGACCTCAGCCGCTCTATTACTTCATTAAAGCTAGAGATTAAATCAGGTATTTTCATACTTTTCATTTCACGCGCGTCATACCCAAACATATTAGCAACCTGCTTATTCATTGTTGTAATGTTCCCCCATAAATCACAAGTCAAAATTCCTGAGGAAATGGAATCAAAGGTAGTTTCTAAACGTTTTTTACAAATTTCAATCATTTGATTATATTTATTGTTTTGGAGCATTCTTTCAATAGCATTTGCTGCTGCAACCACCATACCTAGGGTATGAGGATTAACATTTTCTATATACCCAGTTAAGTTAATAATTCCAATTATGTTACCGAGCTCATCCTTAATTGGAGCAGCAGAACATGTCCATTTATGATATACATTAATAAAATGTTCCTTGCCAGACACCTGAGAAGGTCGTCCTTCAGTTATTACAAGGCTCATTGCATTGGTCCCTATATGAGCTTCGTCCATGTATGCACCAATAATCATTTTAAGTTTAGAAGATTCTAATAATATATTTTCATCTCCAACTACGTTTAAGATACATCCATCGCCGTCGCACAGTAATGCAAAAAACTCAGAACCTCTTACGAAATCATATAAATGATTAATAAATGGAGCTGCATTTAATATAAGTTCACTGTTTTTCTCTAAGGTTTCCTGTAATTCATCGCCTTCTATTACTTTGGTACTAAATAAATTGCCAGGTAGTAATTCCATTGTCTTACACCTATCGTGTGACGCTTCGATGTGTTCATCCATAACTTATTCCCCCACTAAAATTTCATCTCCACCTTTAACATATCCCTCTTCGAGTACCCTAGCAAATATACCTTCTTTGGGCATTATACACTCACCAACTAGCTTCATAATTTCACAGCCTTTATGACATTCTTTTCCTATCTGTGTTACCTCGAAAAGTACCTCTCCCACTCTAAGCTTAGTTCCAATTGGAAGCTCAAACAAAACTATTCCCTCAGTAGTAATATTTTCAGCAAAGTTTCCTGAACATAAGCCTTCTACTCCAGTAGCTCTCATTTTTTCAATACTCTCTTCCCCAAGAAAGCTCACTTGTCTATGCCACTTTCCTGCATGTGCGTCTCCCTCGAGTCCGTGATTAAATTTAAAAAAACCTTTCTCTATAGGGTGTTTTATCACACCTTTTTTCTCACTTATATTTACAGCATTAACCTTTGCCATTACAATCCCTTCCTTTCAAATGTTCCTGATTTTCCACCAGCTTTTTTTAAGAGCATAATAGTATTTATAACCATTTCCCTATCTATTGCCTTACACATATCATAAATAGTTAGTGCCGCAACTGATACCGCAGTTAGTGCTTCCATTTCAATGCCTGTTTTTCCTACAGTCTTTGTGGTTGCAGTTATTTCAATTTTAGTGTTTTCTATATCAATTTTAAAGCTAATGTCACAACCAGATATCATTATTGCATGGCACATTGGTATTATTTGAGAAGTGCTTTTGGCACCCATAATTCCGCCTACTTGGGCTACAGCTAGTACATCACCTTTTGAAATAGTTCCTTCTTTTATTCTTTCCAAAGTTTCCTTTTTCATTGATATTGATCCAACCGCTACAGCTACGCGTACAGTGTCACACTTCTCAGATACATCCACCATTTTAGCTCTTCCTTCTTCATTTATGTGGGTAAGTTCCATTTTTTATCTCCTTTTGTGTTTATTAACCGCCTATCTGAGACATTACCTTAATACTTCTACTAACACTTTCCTCCTGTAAATGATGCTCAAGCGGTTTGTTATAAATAGCTGATTTTAATGCCGCTGTTAGCCCATCTTCGTCATTCAAGTATTTCCTTAGGCTTATTTCTTCCTTGGAATGGAGACAAGGCTTAATGGTTCCAGTAGACGTAAGTCTTATTTTATTACAATCAGAACAGAATTTGCAGCTTACAGGGCTAATAAATCCAATCTTTCCTTTTGCTCCTTCTAGCTTGTACAACTGTGCGGTGCTACTTTTTGGCGTTTGTATTTGGGTTAATTCAGGATGCACTGCTAGTAACTCCATAAAACTCAATTTGTTTTTCTCGTACATCTTAGCACCTTCACCTATAGGCATAAGTTCTATAAACCTTATTTCTACTGGTATTTCACGAATTAAGTTTAAAAAATCTACAAACTCTGAATCATTAATGCCTCTAAGTAATACTGTATTTATTTTTATAGGGGTTAACCCAATGCTTAAACACTTATATATACTTTCCATTACTTTATCTAAATTACCAACTCTTGTAATACTTCTAAATTTATCAGTATTCAAAGTATCCAGACTAATGTTAACTCTATTAAGTCCAGCCTTCTTTAAATCCGCAGCCACGTCAGAAAGTAAAATACCATTTGTAGTTATGGAAATGTCATCTATGCCTGATATTTTAGAAGTTTCATATATAAGTTTGTCTATATCTTTCATTACTAAGGGTTCGCCACCAGTAAATCTGATTTTATTAATACCAAGGGAAGCGCCTGCCTTTATGATTTTCAAAGTATCTTCAAAACGTAAAATATCATCATGACTTAAACTTTCAATTCCCTGCTCTGGCATGCAGTATATACATCTTAAATTACATCTATCCGTTACTGATATCCTTAGATAATTAATGTTCCTTCCATAGTTATCTCTCATAAAAACACCTCCTATAATTCAATTATTTCCCCTATATCTGTGTAATCATAGCCAGAAAGTTTATCAAGTTCCGCTTTAAATTCATCAGTTTTAATTGTTTTAATAAATTCTTTTATCATATCCATATCTAAAAACTCCACAGGCACAGCAAAATCATATTCCTCATTTCCAAGGGGTATAAAATCTAATCCCATGAGTTTCGCCGCGGAATAAACTCCTAGGCCACAATCTGCATCTCCTGCGGCTATTACAGCTGCTACGGCAATATGTGTAAATTCTTCTCTTTCATAACCAGATATATTTTTAGAATCTAACTCTAGTTTTTTCAAGTTATAATCTAAAAATAACCTTGTACCTGAGCCTCTTTGCCTATTAACGAATCTTCTCCCCTTTGTAACTATATCTGTTAGCGATTTAATATCTAATGGATTCCCTTTCGGGACTATAATTCCCTGGATTCTTTTGACTCCTTTGATTAATGCCATTGGTTTATCACCCAAATACTTGTTAAGATAAAAGACATTATAGCTACCATTTTCCATATCTAATAAATGAATAGGTGCTATATGGGTCTCTGAGGAAATCAGAGCCATTATTCCTCCCATACTTCCCACATGCGCAGAGGATAAAAAATACTTTTCATTTTTTATATGAAATAGATCTGATGCTATATCTACTATCGGATCATGGCTTCCAACACATACAAGTGTATTTTTAATTTCTTCCTGGCTTCTTAAAAGCTTCACCTTAACCTTTTTTCCAACTTCATATCCCTCTATGTTTTGTGGAATTTCAAGTACACCATCTGCCCTAACTAAAGACATTGTTGTTCCCGCTCCCCGACTTATAGGTGTTGCAATATATTTCCCAGAAATAAAGCCAAGCTTAACTCTTACAAATTCTAAATATTTTAAAGTTGACATAGTTCGCCTTGTAAGTACAGCCTCAACAGTTTTTTCTACTTCAATACTAATCCCCAGATAAGTATGAACTATTTTCTTACAAATATTCTCCATTACGAAATATGCGGATACAGGAAATCCCGGTATACCAACTACAGGTTTCCCACTTATACTTCCAAGAATAACGGGTTTACCTGGCTTTATAGCTACCCCATGTACACAAACTTCACCTAGTTCCTCTATTACCTTACAAGTAAAATCCTCTCTACCTGCTGAGGAACCGGCATTTATAAGTACAATATCACACTTCTCTACTGCATTTTTTACCGCCTCTTTAATAAGCTTATAATCATCTTTTACTATATCCAATCTTACAGGCAATCCTCCCCACAGCTTTACCTGCGCTGAGAACACCCTTGAGTTAAACTCAATAATATCTCCAACTTTAAGTTCTCCTCCTGGCTCAACCATCTCTGTTCCAGTTGGGATTATTCCAACAACTGGTTTTTTATACACCTGAATCTCATTTACCCCACCTGCTATTATAGATCCTATATCAACTGGTCTTATTAAGTGCTTTGATGGAATAATAAGCTGAGTTTCAACAATATCTTCCCCAATAGTTCTAATATTTTGAAATGGAGCAGCACTCTTATAAATGGCCACTTTTCCCTTAGCTACGTTTATTAAATCCTCTACCATAATTACGCAGTCATATTCTTTTGGTATTGGGTCCCCAGTATCCACTACTATATAATCAATTCCTTCTTGAATCTCAATATGGCTTCTATCTGATGCCCCAAAGGTTTTTGTGCTTATGGTAGCAATGCCATCCATAGCTGAACTGTTATAAAAAGGTGAGGATATTTTTGCATAAATTGGTGAGTAAGACACTCTTCCTGCTGCTTCATAGGTTACTACACTTTCTATTTTACCCTTAATCCCCAATAACTTATTAAAATATAATTTAACTGCATCATTCAAATCCATATTTGATAGAAAAACTTCTTGAGCCAATACTCTCATCCCCTTTGCCACTTAATTTATGATATTTTATAATCTATATACTTTAACTAACTGCCCTTCCTTTAAACCTTCAACATTTTTTTCTATTTTAATATAACCCCAAGCCTTTGAAAATGCTGTTATTATCCCTGATTTACCAAAAACAGGTTTCGCAATAATCTTATCATTTGAAGTTTCAAGCTCTACAGGTAAATACTCTTCTCGCCCTTTAGCTTTATGATAATTTATGCTCATAATAGCGCTAGTTCCGTAGCTTTTATCTGTATAGGACATTAAACTATATAAGTAATTTTTAACAAGTATTTTGTATATTATAGAACATGCAAGAGGGTGCCCTGGAAGTCCAAATATTATTTTTTCTTTATGTTTCCCAATTATTGTTGGTTTACCAGGCTTTACTGCTATACCATGTACCAAAACTTCTCCATCTCCGTAAGATTCTATTACCTTTAAGGTTTGGTCCTTTTTGCCTACAGAGCTACCTCCTGAAATTAGTACTAAATCACACTCTTCGAATGCCTTGTCAACTGTAAACTTCAATAAATCATAATCGTCTTTTATAATTCCATAACTTACTGGCTCAATTCCATCTTCTTTAAGTAACGACCATAGAAGGTAGGTATTTATGTCTCGAACTTCACCTAGTTTTGGCTTATCATCACAAGGAACTACCTCATCACCTGTTGAAATAATAGCAACTCTTGGTACTTTATATACTGTTATTTCGCTAATTCCGATACTTGCAAGGACACCTATCTCATAGGGTCTTAACCTATCTCCTTTTTTAATAACAACATCCTCAGAACTTATATCTTCTCCCACCTGTATTACATTCTCTCCAAAGGCCACTGGTGAATAAATCATAACATTATTTTCATCTAACTTATGGCTGTACTCCACCATTACTACACTATCTGCATTTTTAGGGAGCATTCCGCCCGTTGGTATGTATAAACATTCTCCCCCTTCGATATCTGATGGTGGAACCTCGCCCATAAATATTTCACCCTTTAGCTGGAGCATAGATGGAATTCCTTCACTAGCCCCATGTACATCTCTTGAACAAACTGCAAAGCCATCTACTGTTGACCTTTTGAATTCTGGTATATTACATTCTGCTTTTATATCTTCAAAACATATTCTAGAAACGCTTTTCATGATGTTAACCTTTTCATATTCAAATTTATAATTAAATGAGTTATCTATAATTTCTTTAGCTTTCTCTACGGATACTACATTAAAAAGTTCCATGCTTATTCCTCCTAAAAAAAGTCGTCTTATATATAATAAGTATTACTAGACCTGTAACACACGCTACCTTTAGCGCTCGCTACTTTGTTGCGCACTCGCTGGCATCTCCTTGCAGTATATCAATACCATGTGGAATTGCATCCATTATAAATCCAAGATTTTCTACTGCCGCCTTAGGACTTCCGGGAAGATTAATGATTAAGGTTTTCCCTCTAATTCCTGCGATGCTTCTTGAGAGCATTGCTTTTGATGTAATCGCAAGGGATTTCATTCTCATAGCTTCTCCAAAACCTGGAACATATTTCTCTATTACATTTTGTGTTGCCTCAGGAGTAACATCTCTTTCTGAAAAACCAGTTCCACCATTAGTTAAAATTAAATCAACCTTAAGCTCATCACATAAATAAATAAGTTCTTGTTCTATTTCCTTTTGTTCATCAGAAATCATTTTATAGTAACTTATAATAAATCCTTTTCCTTCTAATTCGCTCCTTATGGCAGGACCTGTCCCATCAATTCTTTCCCCTCTAGAGCCTTTATCACTCATTGTAAGTATTGCAGTCTTTATCATATTCATCAACTCCTCTTCAAAATCTGTTTTAACAATTTATGCTCCGGAAAATTAAGAACTTTATGTTTTTCGCCTTGTTCAATAATCTTTCCCTTATCTAAAAAAACAACAAAATCCGCTACCCTCTCTGCTTGCATTAAATCATGAGTGACTAAAACAACACTTCTCTTTCCTTTCGCCATAGTTCTTATGAGTTTTTCGGCCCTCAGTGTACTTTCAATATCCATACTTGCAGTAGGTTCATCCAAAAAAGTCATCTGTGTTTCCAAAATAGCTGTTCTAAGTAGTGACACCTTTGCCTGTTCTCCACCAGATAACTCTCTAGTATTCTTATTAAGCAGGTCATCTATGTTGAAGTAAGGAAGATAGCTCGAAAGTTTCTTCTCAATTACTTTTTTATCGGATTTTCTGAATTTTAATCCCATTATTATATTTTCAAACACTGAAAAATTAAATAAATAAGGACTTTGAAGCATAACAGATATATCTCTTTTTATAAACTCATTAAACTTACAATTGTCGTATAATACGGTTCCCCTTGTAAATGCGTCAAGGCCTGAAACACATTGTAAGAGAGTAGTCTTTCCACTACCATTTAAGCCTAATAATGCATATACGTAACCCTCTTCAAAATTTAGCTCATCTATATATAATACTTCTTTTCCATTGTACTCTTTATTTACGTCTACCACTCTAATATTCATACATTACCACCTATTTTTCATCTATCTTACTAAGCCCATGCAAAATAAAGTTAACCATAAAAGCGACAATAAGTAATATGACTCCTATTGTAATGGCCTCATCAAATTTACCTTGACCTGTTTCGAGTGCTATATACGTGGTCATTACCCTTGTGTCACCTTTGATATTTCCTCCTACCATCATCACTGCACCAACCTCAGAAATTGCCCTTCCAAAACCAGCCGCAACCACAGAAAAGAGTTGAACTTTGCATTCCTTTATGATTAAAATTAAAGTATCAGGGCTTCCTGCACCTAGAGCAATACAATTTTTCTTGATTTCCCTAGCGCGACCTCCTACAGCTGAAACAGTAAGTCCAAATACTATTGGAAATACCAGCAGACTCTGGGCTATAATCATCGCAGCGGGGGTAAACAACAGTTTAAGTTCCCCTAAAGGTCCCTTCCTGGAAAGTAATAGATAAACCACCAGTCCCATTAGAACTGGAGGAATACTCATAGAAGTTTCCGATAATCTTATAATATATTTTTTTAATTTAAAATCTTTCAAAGCAATAGGTATTGCTAGTATCATACCTGCCAACGACGCTATTAATGTTGATGCAATCGAAACAAACAGGGATAATAAAACTATGTGTATAACCTCTTCATAATAGCTCATTGCATCACCTATTTTTTAGCATTAGGTGTAAATAAAGGCATGCCATATTTCTCCTTGCCATATTCACCTATAAGCTTCTGTCCTTCATTAGACATCATCCAATCAATAAATTCATCTGCTTCTTCAGATTTAATTTCATTCTTACTTGGGTCCAGTCTTATTAATGCGTACTGATTTAAGAATTGACTTCCCTTTTCAGTAACAATATCTAAATCTAACGTATCCTTCATATTTAAATATGTAGCTCTGTCAGTCAAAGTATAAGCTTTTTTCTCAGATGCCATTGTAAGTACTGCGCCCATTCCTTTTCCTGCTGATATATACCATTCCCCAGTAGGTGTTATTCCTGCATCCTTCCATATAGTGAGTTCTTTTGTATTAGTACCTGAGTTGTCTCCTCTAGATACAAAGTTTGCCTCACTGCTACTAATTAACTTAAGTGCCTCTACTCCATCTTTTGGAGCTTTTTCTTTAAGCTTTGCAGGATCATCTTTTGGTCCTACTATTACAAAATCATTATACATAACCTCAAGTCTTTCAGTCCCAAATCCTTCATCAAGGAATTTAACTTCTTGCGACTTTGCATGCACAAGTAGTCCATCCGCGTCTCCACGCTTGGCAACCTCTATTGCTTCTCCTGTTCCTTTAGCCAGAACCTTAACTTTAATTCCTGTGTCTTTTTCAAATACTGGTAGTAAATAATCCAAAAGTCCTGAATCCTGAGTACTTGTTGTGGTTGCAAGAATCATGGTCCTCTCTTTACTCGAACATGCAGTTATAGCAAAAACCATAACAATACAAAGTGATATTACCAATATCTCCTTGAACCTACCTTTACCTTTTAATTTTAACACAAAAAAAACCCCCTTATATTTTTTATATATAAAAGAGAATGACAATTAAGCATCCCCCTTTTCAAATGGAAGGCTAAATCGTTTCCAATTTAACCCTAACGGTCATAATTCCATAGAAACCCTTAGGAAATATGACTCGGAGAATAGATTATTTATTTAAAATTTAGAATATTTGTATGTACCCACAATATAACATAAAATGATAAAAGTAGAAAGGGGCATAAGCCCCTAATACTATTAATATATAATATTTCGTACCATCTAAACCACAAGCTTACAAGCTAAGATTACAATGCTTGCCTGAAAAGTTCAATTACTTTTTCTAGCGTAGCAAGACGTGGATTTGTAAATTGACACGCATCAGCTTTAGCGTTTGTTGCCATTACTTCAAAATCTTCTTCTTTAACACCGAGCTCTGTAAGTCCTCTAGGAATACCTACGCATTGTGATAATGTTTCAATTGATTTAATTGCAACCAAAGCAGCATCATGTACAGAAAGTCCAGTTACATTTTCCCCCATGGCAATAGCGATATCTTTGAATCTATCAGCACTAGCTAAAATATTAAACCTAGATACTATAGGAAGTAAAACAGCATTGCATACTCCATGAGGTAGATTGTAGAATCCGCCTAGTTGATGTGCCATAGCATGTACATATCCAAGGCTCGCTTTATTAAATGCCATACCGCCTAAGAATTGAGCATAAGCCATTTTTCTCTTGCTACCATATTAGTACCGTTTGCAACTGCTTTAGGCAGGTATTCAGCTATAAGTTTTATAGCCATTAACGCAGCAGAATCTGTAAGCGGAGTTGCAGCACTAGATACATAGGCTTCTATAGAGTGAGTAAGGGCATCCATTCCAGTTGCCGCAGTAAGTGCTGGTGGCATACCAACCATGAGTTCCGGATCATTAATCGAAACATTTGGTGTTACTCTCCAATCAACTATAGCCATCTTAACTTTACGAGAAGTACTTGTAATTATACAAAAACGAGTCATCTCTGATCCAGTACCTGCAGTAGTATTAACTGCAACAAAAGGTGGAAATTGCTTTGTTGATTTATCTACACCCTCATAGTCCTTAATATTGCCACCATTAGCAGCTATAAGTCCAAGACCTTTAGCACAATCATGAGAAGATCCTCCACCTAATGATACTATTGCATCACAGGAATTTTCTTTCCACATTTTAACAGCCGCCTCTACATTTAGGTCAGTTGGGTTTGGCTGAGCACCATCAAAAACTACTACTTCTAGACCAGCTTCTACTAATATACCTTTTACCTTTTCTGCCATACCTAATTTAACTAACATTGCATCTGTAACAATTAATACTTTGTTACCACCTAATGATTTAATATGACCTCCAACCTCATTAACAGAACCTTGACCAATTGAGTTTACTGTTGGGATAAAATAAGTGTTTATTGACATTTACAGCACATCCTTTTTTTATTACATTAAATACATTTTAGAATTTAATGCTTATTCATTTTTAACTATCGTATTATTGCTTTATTACGATATTACGTTTTATCATATGTTCACAGTATAGATAAGAAACTTTAAAATTACAAGACTATTTATGAATAATTATACATATTGATAAAGTAATTGTTATTAGATAGTTTATATTCTTATGATAAATACTCATTATTTTAATATTATTTAAGAATATGATCAATAGTACATCGATTTAACCTAAATAAAAATAGATTATCTATAACCAAATAAAAATAAGGTCATTTTTTTATTAAAATTATAAAGTTCAGTATATTATGATTGTGTTAATAATTTAATACAATACATATTAATCACATATGTTATTTTAATATCAAGTAAATAAACTAGCTAAAATTACTCAGCTAGTTTATTTTTAATACAAATTAATTTCTCAGATCTTATTATTATTTTTAATGGAAGAGGTTTGTTTTTAACTAAATCCCATTCTTCCTTAGACATATCCCACATTATTTGATAATCTTTTTCATCTTCTATAGGCTTCGTGAATTTAAGATATGCTTGTGTTCTAAATAAAGTCTCACTAGTAAAAACAACCCAGCAGTTGAAAGTATTTATATCCTCATCATCATCATCAATTTCTATATAATGAGATCTGATTCCGATAGCTGTAATGTTATCCTCAATTTCATAGTTAAAAGTAATTCTACATCCCCAGTTAATAGCTTCTAATATAGAATTTCCCACTTTCCTAGCTTTTGAAATATTTTTACAACCTGTAAGTTTCATAGCACAAAGTGTTGGTGGTGTATCGAATATAACATCTTTATGCCCAATAGCATCAATACTTCCCTCCTCTATAATTACTATGTTATTACATAACTGATATGCTTCTTCCATGTTATGTGTTACAAAAATTGAAGTACCCTTGAATTCTAAAAGATCCTCTTTAAGTTGCATAACCATAGTATTTTTAAGATGCTCGTCCAGTGCCGAAAAAGGTTCATCAAGCAGTAATATTTCAGGTTCAACAACGAGAGCTCTTGCAAGTGCGACCCTTTGCTTTTGTCCACCTGATAACTCATATGGAAATCTTTTTTCCATACCACTTAGTTGTAAATCTAGAATTTTCTTATTAATTTTATAAGTCCTATCATCTTTAGAAATATCTTTAGACAGTCCGAAAGCAATGTTTTGCTCTACCGTCATATTAGGAAATAACGCATAGTTCTGAAAAAGAAAACCTACTTTCCTTTCTCTAATGGGAATATCAATATTATTTTGCGAATCAAATAACACTCGACCGTTTAATACTATTTTACCTCTATCCGGGGTAACAATTCCTGCTATACAACTTAGTGTCATACTTTTCCCTGATCCAGATGCGCCTAAAAATCCTAAAATATCATTATCCGCTTTAAAATCAACTTTAAGCTCAAAGCCGGGTAATTTCTTTTCAATATGTACTTCGAGTCCCACGATCATTTCCTCCTTGCAGAAGAGACTAAAAAGGATTGCTTTTCAGCCCATTTATCACTAGCTACCATGACTGTTAATGATATTATAAATATTAGTATAACCCATTTGACAGCATTACCGTTTTCTCCAGCTATCACAGCAAAATATATTGCAATAGGAATGGTCTCCGTTTTACCAGGAATGCTACCAGCAATCATCATTGTAGCTCCAAATTCTCCTAAAGCCCTTGCAAAGGATAATACTGTACCAGCCGCAATTCCAGGCCAAGCCATCGGAACTGCTACCGTCCAAAATATTTTCCACTCAGACGCTCCAAGAGTTCTAGCAGCATTAAGAACATTAACATCAATTTGACGAAAAGCCCCTACACACGTCCTATACATTAGCGGAAAAGCAACTACAGTTGCAGCTATAACTGTAGCAGCCCATGTGAATATTAATGTAATTCCAAATCCATTAAGGAATTTACCAATAGGAAAATTCTTCCCTATTATTATAAGTAATATAAAACCCAAAACTGTTGGAGGAAGTACCATCGGTAATGTCAGAATTCCGTCTAGGATTCCTCTGGCGCGTCCTTTGTAGCTAGCCATAAACCAGGCTGCGTAAATTCCGATAAAAAAAACTATAAAAGTGGCTGTAAAAGCTGTTTTTAGGGAAATCCACAATGGTGAAAATTCTGACATACTATTCAACTCCTAACTATTTTAAAAGAGAATCAAAACCATACTTTATAAAAATTTCTTTTGCTTTATCACTCGATAAAAATTTTAAAAATATCTTAGTACCCTCTACATTTTTACTAGCTTTAATTACAGCTGCTGGATAAACCACTGGAGTTTTGTATAAATCATCACCAGCAATAGAAGCTACCTTTACTTTATCAGAAGTTTTAGCATCAGTACCATATACTACTCCCGTATCTACATTTCCGGTTTCGACCCAAGTCAAAACCTCCTTAACATCTTTTGCGTAAACCGCTTTTGACTTAACTTTGTCAAGAATATTTAATGATTTAAATACTTCTTCTGAGTATTGACCTACAGGAACTGTTTTTGGCTCTCCTAAAGCAATTTTTTCAACTTTGTCATCTGCTGCATCCTTGAAATCACTAATATTAAGTATAGAATCACTCTTAACTATAAGCACTACACTATTTCCTACTAAGTTCACATTGGTATCGTCCATTAGTAGTCCTTTTTCCTTTAGTGCAACCATCTGTTTTGTACCCGCAGAAAAAAACAGATCCACATCGGCACCTTGTTCTATTTGTTTCTGAAGTGTCCCTGACCCAGCAATATTATAATTTAATGTAACATTAGGTTTTTCTACTTTATAAATGGTTTTTATTTCAGCCATAACCTCTGTTAAACTTGCAGCCGCAGAAATCGTCAATGTTACTGGTGTTTGAGTATCTACTGCTTCAGAAGGTTTAGTCACCTTACTGCAACCAGTCATTAATAACATAATGATAACTAATAACCTAAGTATTAGTGAATTCACCTTATTTTTCATTTTTTATTCCTCCTATATACTATAACCTTATGGTCAATAATCCATATTTTAATTATATTTTATACTTAAATCATCTCAAAAGTCAATAAATGTAGATTTATTATTGTTTAAATTTTTAGAAATTATTGATACAATTAGAATAAAATAATTAAATAAATAGACTAATTGTACAAGGAGGATTTAACATATGAATATAGATACATATAAAGATTTACTAGAGGAAGTTGACGCTGGCAAAAATGCTGTAATTATTACAATACTTTCCACCAAAAATCGTGAAAATAATCTACAGAACAAAACACTTTATACTGAAGAAAATCTGAACGCTCACATATATGATTTAGATGATTTACTTTACCAAAAGGCTAAATATTCTTTAGAAACAGGAATTCTTCAATTTGTTGAAACTTCTGAAAATGAAAAATATTTAATTGAACCATATTTTCCTGAACCAAGATTAATAATTTTAGGTGGTGGACATATTGCTAAGCCCTTAGCTGAATTTGCTTCAAAGGCAGGTTTTTCAGTTACAGTTATCGATGACAGACCATCCTTTGCTAATAGAATGCGTTTTCCAACTGCTAAAAAGGTGATTTGTGAGAACTTTGATCACTGTTTCGATTTAATTAATTTAAACAAATCTGCCTACGTTGTTATTGTAACTAGAGGTCATAGACATGATATGGATTGCCTTAGACAAGTTCTAAACCATAATACTGCATATATTGGAATGATTGGCTCAAAACGCAGAGTTAAAGGTGTTATGGAGCAAATGACTAGTGAAGGGTATCCTAAAGAAGAATTAAACAAAGTAAACGCCCCTATTGGCCTTGAAATAGGTGCCGTTACACCAGATGAAATAGCATTTTCAATTATGGCGGAGGTAATAAGCTATAGAAGACTAGGTGCTATAAAAAATATTATTACTAAACCTTCTAAAACCAATTGGCCCGAATTTGACCATGATGTATTATTAGATTTATGTAAAGAAGAGGATTCTCCAAAAGCAATTATAACAATTATTTCTACAAAAGGTTCAGTTCCAAGAAACGCAGGAGCTAAAATGCTTGTATGGCCTTACGGGAAGATTTTAGGTAGTATCGGAGGGGGCTGTAGTGAAGGCGAGGTAATCAATACTGCTCGTGATTTACTGAAAAATGGAGGATACAAACTTCAAACCATAGACATGACCGGTAACATTGCTGAAGATGAAGGCATGGTATGTGGAGGAATCATGGACGTAATAATTGAATCATTTTGATAATAATGATTTAATTTAGGTTTATTTTTAATAAAGATAAAGTGAATGTGAGGAAATCCTCTCATTCACTTTATTTTTATTTTATTTGCAAGATTTTCACACTATCTTACCACAACTGAAACTCCATCTGGAATTACTGTTATTGTTGCATCTCGTCCCTTAATCTCCAAAGCTCTTTCAAGTGCTTCTTCAAAGGTAAACGCATGTTGCATATGCATTTTCTTTATCATTTCGGGATCACACATATCTGTAACAAAAATCACTATAAACTTATCAAGTATCCGCGCAAGTATCTGAAATTCCCACTGATCTGGTGCAGTCTCATTTCTTCCTACTTTAATTACCCTATCAAGAACTTCTCTTGGACTACTTGCATTTGCAATATTGTCATAGAAGGACTGACCACCATGTCCATCATTACAAGCAGACACCATAATTATTACTGCATTTTCCTTGCAAGTTGCCTCTGCTGCAGTCATCCCTTTTACAGACTGATATATATTTTGATCTAGCGGATATCCGCCATTAGTCGATATAGCAATATCTGCTTTAACAGCTTTTACAGAAGCAAGTTCCATCACAAATTCACATCCGCTAGCATGTGCAAGTTCACTATCTCCTGCAAATGCATTTATAACATTCTTTTCACTATCAATAACAACATTTAATATGAAAGCGAGCTTCGCCTTTTTAGCAGCGTATAACATATCTCTATGAATCGGATTATTTTCAAGAACCCCAGAGCGAGCATATTCGCTCGCAATAAATTCAGAGCAATGATTTGCCATAACTGTTTTTGCTGATGCTACTCCTGGTAGAACACTCTTACGCCCACCAGAAAATCCTGCAAAGAAGTGCGGCTCTATAAACCCTTCTGAAATTAAAAGTTCTGTTTCCATTGCTAGTTTGTTTAAAAGTAATTCTCCGCCCGAGGGGAGAGTTCCTACACTTATCATACTGCTATAATCCTCTGATACATGATTTATTATAACTTCATTATCTACAATTTTCTGACCAAATTTACTTATCATTTCTTCCTTTGTAGTAGGCCTATGAAAACCAGTAGCAATTAATATTGTTATTTTAATTCCTGGATTTACACATCTAATTCTGCTAAGAAGTATTGGAAGTGTTACTTTACTAGGTACTGGTCTTGTGTGGTCACTAGTTATTAATACCATGTTTCTTTTACCCTTAACTAGCTCTTCAAGCTTTGGACTTCCAATAGGACTATCCAGTGCCTTATTTACTATTTCCTCCTGAGTGCCTTCTGCACTATATGCATGGGCTTTCGATTCGAGTATTGATACCAAATTTTTATCTGGTATTTCAATTTCTAAAAACCGTTTAGAATATGGTATTTTTATTTTAGTCATAAATATTCCTCCCTAAATTGTGAAATATTTTGCTCCAAAGAAAACAATTAATCCTAAAATTGCTACATATGCCAAACAGAATTTTAAGGTTGCCTTTAATATCTTACCTTCAGCTCCTACAATTCCAGTTGCAGCTGTGGCAACAGCAATACTTTGAGGTGAAATCATTTTACCTGCGGTAGCTCCACCAGTATTGGCAGCCGCTAGCCAATAAGGACTCATGTGTAAATTTTTTGCAACTTCAACTTGAAGTGGTCCGAAAAGTACATTAGATGATGTATCACTACCAGTTACAAATGTACCTAGTGCACCTATAATCGGAGCAATTAACGGATAAAATCTTCCAGTTCCTGCAACTAATACCACAGCAATAGATGTTATCATTCCGCTATAGCTCATTACCTTTGCAAGTGCTACTATCGCAATTATTGTAATTGCCGTTTTACTCATTTGCTTGCAAGTATCCGTAAATACTTTTATTATTTCTTTAAACTTAGCTCCTTGAATAATCCCCCCTATAAATGTGGCAAGAATTATAAGTGTACCAGGATTAGCAATCCAGGTAAAGGTACTAAGTTTAGCATGTGGTCCAGTAAATATTTGAACAGACGTTTTTATAGATGATAATGGTTTATTAATCGCTGGAACAAGTGAGCTTGTAATTAATATAAAAGTTAGAATTAATATAAATGGTACCCAAGCTATTAACGCTTGTTTTAAAGATACCTCAACCTTATCTTTTGCTGCAGTTTTCTTATAAAATATTTTAGCTATTATAACCGTTACAATAATACATAATATTGAACCTATTAGTGCTGGAAGTTCAGGTCCAACATATTTTGCAATTAAAAGTTCTGGCAATGCAAAAGCTAGCCCCGATGCAAGAGAAATAAAAACAACTCCTTTTATTGCCTTTACACTTTTACCTGTAAGCATTACTAAAGCTAATGGTACAATTACAATTAATGCAAATAATTGAATTCCAACTGCATAACCCAAAATTACAGGATCAATTCCTGCCACCTTTGCCAATGTTATTACAGGTAGACCTATGGCACCAAAAGCTGTTGGCGTTGTATTTGCAATAAGACATATTATTGCCGCAAATACTGGATTAAAGCCAAGTGCGGCTAAAATACTTGCGGGTATCGCAACTGCTGTACCAAAACCTGCAATTGCTTCAAGAAACCCACCAAAACCCCAGGCAACTATTAAAACTAGTATTCTCCTATCAGTTGTTATTCCTGTCATCATATCCTTTATTACATCCATACTTTTTGTATGAATAGAAAGGTTGTAAGTAAATACCGCTGCTATTATTACAACAATTATTGGCCATATTGCCATTGCTGCACCATCTAGCGCTGCTGTAAAAGTTTGACCAATTGGCATCTTCCAAACTAAGGTTGCAAGTACCAAAGTAATTACAAGTGTAATTGAACAGGTTTTATGTCCTGGCATTTTAAGGACACCTAGTGACACCATAAGCCATACAATTGGGATAAGTGCTATGAAAAATAATAAATAATCGCTCATCTTTTATTTCCTCCTATATTTAGCGATATGAGTCGTATAGTGAAATCGACTACATATAACTATTATTTATTCGCCAACCTCTTTTAAAGACATTGGCGGTATAATTTGTACTACTGACAAACTTTTCCTGGATTTAATATATTTTTAGGATCAAATGCTAATTTTATATTTTTCATAAGATCTACATATACTGGCCCTAATTGTTCCAGCATATATGCTTTTTTAGCAAATCCGATTCCATGTTCACCGGATACTAAGCCTTTTAAATCCCTTGATTTACTATACATTGCTTCAAATACTACTTCAATTTTCTTTTCCCATGCACTGTCAGTTAGCTCATCTTTTAATACATATACATGTAAATTACCATCACCTGCATGTCCAAAGCTTCTTATTCTTACATCAAACTGCTTTTGAAGTTCATTATTATACTTAATAAACTCTGCAACTTTATCTCTTGGAACGACAACATCGCATTCATCCATATCTGTTGTTGTTGCTTTAACTGCTTCAAGGAAAGCTCCTCTAGCAGACCAAACAGCTTCTTTTCGCTCATCTGTATCAGTTATAAATACATCAAGAGCACCCTCTTCTAGGCAAATATTAGCTACACCTTCATAAGCTCTTTCTATTTCTTCTATGTTATTACCATCAAAAGTTAATAAAAGATATGCATCTGATGAATTATCAGGGAATTTCTTTCCTAGGAATTCTTCAGCAGCAATAATAACTTCTCTTTGCATAAATTCTATAGCCGTTGGCGCAGCTTTTGATTTAACTATTAAAGGCACTGTATTTATTGCCATATCAAGATCTGGAAAAGGTATTAAAAGTGATACCGCTTTTTTAGGTAGTGGTAATAGTCTTAATATAATCTTTGTTATTATTCCAAGTGTTCCTTCTGCCCCACAAATCATGTCTTTTATGCTGTAGCCAGTAGAATTCTTAACTACTTTGCCTCCGACTTCAAGTATTTCTCCACTTGGAAGCACTACTTCAAGTCCTCTTATATAATCTCTAGTAACTCCATATTTAACGGCCCTCATTCCACCTGCATTGGTGCTTATGTTACCACCAATTGTAGCAGATTTCTCACCTGGATCTGGTGGATAAAACAAATCATGTTCTTCCACAAATTTACTTATTTCCATTAAAAGTACACCTGGTTCAAGAGTTAGCATCAAATTTTCTTCATCTATCTCAATTATTTTATTCATTTTAGACATATTTATCATAATTCCACCACAAACTGGAACTGATGCTCCTACAAGTCCTGTTCCTGAACCTCTTGCTACAACAGGAATCATATTTTCATTTGCATATTTCATAATTTTCGCCACTTCCGTAGTTTCAAGAACCTCAACTAATACGTCTGGCATTTTGCTTATTCCACCCATCTCATCATGGCTGAAATCATCATTTATTTGGTCATCTGTAAACACTCTATCACTACCTAATATAGACACTAAAAATTCTATATCCGTAGCATCAAGCTTTTTATATCCCATAATATTGCCTCCTTGATTCTTAATTTAGCATAGTTACTAACTTTAGTGTAAACACTAATTTCCTAATATCTTTAACTGTTTACTAAAAGTTACTAACACAAGATTCTGCTCCACCATTTTTAATATTTTCAATTAACTGAGGAACTATTTCATAAATATCTCCTACTACCCCATAATGAGCTACATTAAATATCGAAGCATTTGCATCAGTATTTATTGCAAATATACGCTCTGAACTATTCATTCCAGCCGTAAATTGAACTGCTCCAGAAATTCCAAGAGCTATTATAAGTTTTGGTTTAACTGTTCTACCAGAAAGACCTATTTGTTTCTTAGCATCAATCCAACCTGTTTCAATTAATCGTCTTGTCCCAGCTATTTGAGCACCAAGAAGATCCGCAAGTTCCTGAATCATAGCCATGTCTTTTTCTGACTTTAATGCTCTACCAACTGCAATGATTACCTCTGCGTCTGAGATGTTTTCTTCTATTTCTTTTTCTGTTACTTTTAATACTTTTATATTAGAAACTAATTTTTCTCTATCTATTTCACAAATTGTAATTTTGCCTTTTGGAGCGCAAAGTTTTTCAGGAGCATTCATAACCTTATATCTTACTGTTGACATCTGTGGCCTAGTATTCGGACATAAAATTTGAGCCATAATGTTACCACCAAAAGCAGGTCTTATTTGTACAAGATCTGTGTTTCTCTTTATTTTAAGCTTTGTACAATCAGCTGTTAGTCCTGTTCTAAACCTTGCCGCTACTCTAGGTGCAAGAGATCTACCTATCGATGTAGCTCCAACAAGTATTGATGATGGCTTTACCTTATTTACAAAATCCTCAAAGGCAGCGGTATAAGGTTCTATCCTAAAATCCTTAAGTTCGTTGTAATCATAAACAAAGACCTCATCAACGCCATAAAGAAGTAATTCTTTAGCTTTTTGCTTTATATTGTGACCAATAAATACACAATATACTGGAAAATCAACAACGCTTGCAAGCTCTCTAGCTTTTCCTATAAGTTCCATTGTTACAGGATGTATAATTCCATCAACATGGTCCACATATACCGCTATACCCTTCCACAAACTCTTATCTATTTTTGGTTCCTCTGTTTCAACAAATTCCATTACTCCATTTGGTCCTTTTGTAACACAAATCTTACACATTTTGCACCCTGCATTAACTTCTATTTTTTCATTAACATATTCAATGGAACCAAAAGGACAAACCTTTATTAATTCTTGAATATTGGAATCGTTTACTTTTGCCTGATTACAAATTAACTTACCCATGAATATACCACCCTTCTTTATACAAATTTTAATTCTTTAAGTTTTGTAGCTATTTTAAGACTAAGTTCTGCACCATTGCCTGTCCATGTTTCTCTATCATTGTTTACATCTGGTGGAAATATTCTTTCAACCTGAGTTGGTGAACCATTAAGTCCATATTTCTTTTCGTTCTTATCTTCAAAATCATTTAATGTTATCACTTTAATTTCTCTATCTTTTGTAGCTATTTTTGCCCTGTATGATGGAAGCCTTGGTTGATATATATCTTTATCTACAGTTAAAAGACATGGAAACTTAATTTCAGCTATTTCAATCGTATTTGCCATATCCATTTCCACAATAACTGATCTTTCCTTTATTTCTTCTATTTTTAAAACGTTTGCAATGTGTGGAATACCTAGGTATTCAGCCATTTCTGGTCCTACTTGAGCAGTGTCTCCATCAGTTGTCTGTTTTCCACATAATATGAGATCAAATGTACCCATTTGCTTTACGCCTTGTGAAAGTGTATAAGAAGTAGCAAGTACATCTGCTCCTGCAAATTTTCTATCACTTACAAGTGCACCTTCATCTGCACCCATCATATACGCTTCTCGAATTACATCTTTTGCCTGTGGTGGTCCCATTGTTATAACCTTAATTACTCCGCCCTCTTGTTCTTTAATTTTAAGTGCAGTTTCAAGAGCAAATAAATCAAAAGGATTCATTTTCGAATCTATGCCATCTCTTTTTAAAACACCTGTAACTGGATCTACTTCAACATTTGAAGTTCCTGGAACTTGTTTTATACAAACTAATATATCCATATATATTCCTCCAATCTTTATATTAAAAGTCTAACAAATCATGTATGGTAGTATGGTCCGACCACCTTATAAATTAATAATATCACACTATTTTAAATATTTCTACAATAGTTAAAAAGTTAACAATAAGAATTATTTAATTCAAAAAGATGAAGGTAAGAATAATAAATATTATTCTTACCTTCATTTTTCATAGAGTTAAATATTTTAAGGCCATTTATGTATCTAGTATATTAAAGCATTTCATTTTCTTCAATATACAGCTTTGCAAAATCTAAATGTTCCGCCATTGCTTGCCTTGCAGCTATTGAACTATGTTTTTCTATAGCTAAATATATGTTCTTGTGTTGATCAAACAATATTTTCTTATTTTTTTCTTGGACTAGTATTAATTTTCTTGCATCCACAATAAAATGATCTACAAGCGTTGACACTGTTTTAAGAATATTAAATATTAAAATATTCCCTGAACATTCTGCAATTTTATAATGAAACTCTTTGTCAATATCAGCAGTAATGTCCTCTTCCACAGAATTCATAAATCTTTTAGTGATTTCTTTTAATTCTTGTAGCTTTTCATCCGTTATTCTCTGGGCAGCAAGGCCTGACGCCTCAACTTCCATGATCTTTCTAAGTTCCCATATATCATCTTGATTACTTTCCTCTAACATAAACATAATTGAAAGTGGTTCAAATAGATTATCTTGAAAACTTGCCTTTATATAGTTACCTTCCCCTTGTCTACAATCTATAAGACCAATAACTTCTAATGCCCTAAGTGCTTCACGAATAGAAGTTCTACTTATCTGTAATTGTTCTACTAAAGCCCTCTCTGATGGAAGCTTATCGCCTTTCTTAAGAATACCTTTATCGATCATATCTTTAATTTGAAATATTACCTGTTCATAAACTTTTGTAGTCTTTATTGGACTAAACATCTTGCGGCCCCCACTTCTAGTAAAATTTAAATTCCTTACATTATATTATAACATAACAATTAAAATTTACTTGTGGAAAATTCACTTGTGGAAAATTTAATTATTGCATCACTTAGGTCCATTTCCCATTTTCTACAGCTAAGAATATGATTTCCCCCTTCAATATCTACAAAATTCACTTTTCCTCCATATATATCTTTGTATTTTTTCGATAGTTCATTTGGAACTACTTCATCCTTTGTACCATGAACTATTAAAACATCGCCTATAAATCCCTTTGATCTCTCATATGGATCTATTGTCTTCATTTCATCAAAGGCATCCCTTGAAAAAAGTAAACCATTAATATCTGCAATCCTATTCCCATTCTCAAAATAATCACTCATAATTTGTTCAGTGTTTGCTGCTGGAGATATAAGACATAGACACTTTACATCATCTTTAAGTTCACTCGCAACAATCCCTGCAATCATTCCACCCATACTAGAGCCAATTAACCCTATCCTATCTAAGTCAATATTAGGAATTAACTTTCCATATTCGACTATATTAATTGCATCTTTTATTTCAACAATAGGAGTCATATTCTCGAATTTACCATCACTTTCTCCTGAATTTCCAAAGTCCATTCTTAGTGACGCAATTCCTAACGTTTCAAGTCTTTTAGACAGCCTAACATAATAAAAATGGTCTTCCATTTTATTACTTGTAAAGCCATGAAACATACATAATAGCGGTACTTTGCCTGTAACTGCATCTGGCATTTGAAGATATCCCCTTAAAATCAATCCATTACTTTCAAATTCAACATGTTTTTTCATAATTAATACATCATATCATTTAGTCTAAATACTGAATGATTATTTGTATGTAAAATCAAGTAATCATCTCCTATCACAATATTCTTACTGATTATAGTATGTGTCTTTACACTAAAAACATACAACTATTTTTGTCTAAAGCCAAGGGCTATCCATCTCCAACCCATGAAGATGGGAGGATTCCGCCTATTTACATTTGCTGTATCAATAAATGTTTTCACCTTTGTTTCCTTCTTATAGTAACTTACTTTTAAGTAGTACAATCCTTACTGGATAATATGCTACTAGTAGTATAAACAAAAATGGTACTTCTAAGAATATATACGCCGCACCATATATCACACAAAAACTTCCATCAAATATAGTTAATTTTCTTTCATTAACAGTACCATATTTTTTCTTAGCATTTTCATAAGAAACTAATTTACCAGGATACTTATTATAAATCATTGCGTATACTCCAACTGCCACAACTAATATTCCAAAAAATGTATTTGATATTGCCATAATTAATTCTCCTTAACAAATCTACTGTATTATTTAGTTTCAAATCTTGTTTTCTAAATTTTAAACTTTTCAATTATGCCCGTAAGTTCCTGTACTAATTCAGTTTGAATTTGAGATGATTTTGAAATATCATTCATTGAATTTGCAACTTCAGCAACATTGCTAGAAATTTCTTCAGAACCGGCAGTTATTTCTTCTAGAGTAGCTGCTATTGTATCAATAGCACTACTGACCTGATTAATCGACGGAGATACTTCCTGTGTATTTTTCGCAATAGTACTAGATAATTGACTTATTACATTAGCATCTTTTTTGTATTGATATCCAGTTTCTAAATAATCATTAAAAGTTTTTGCTATACTTTCATCAATAAATGCTAATATATCATTTGACTCGTCTGATAGGTTTTTAAAAGCACTTTGAACCTTTGTTATTACTTCTTGAATACTTTTAACTGTTAATGTAGATTTTTCTGCAAGTTTCCTTACTTCCTCTGCAACAACCGAAAATCCTCTACCTTGTTCCCCTGCTCTTGCTGCTTCAATTGCTGCATTAAGTGAAAGTAAATTAGTTTGACTAGCAATTTGTGATATTACTTCTGCCATGCTTTTAATTTCTTCAACTACTTTTCCTTCATTTATAGCATTTATTATTTTAGAATGTTTCTCCACATATATTTCTCTTGCATGTTTTATTGCAGCTTGTGATTGTATATTAATTTTTTTTGCTCTTTCTTCAATTTCATGTGACTCATCATTAGCTATTTTAGATTTTTTTGCAATTTCTATTATGGATTTCTCTATTTCTTCACCCGAACCACTCACCTCCTGTGTTGAGGTGCTTGTACTCGACATGCCTTCAGTGATTTGAAACACAGACGAATTAATATTCATAACTTTATCAGATATTTCTCCACTTGCCATAGATAATTCTTCACTAGATAATGAAAGTTGTTTAATTATATCATTTAATTTTTTCACCAACACTAATGTATTCTGTGAAGCAATGTTAAGAGCCTCCCCTAATACACCAAATTCATCTTTAGATTTAATTTTAATCTTCCCTGCTAAATTCCCTTCTGAGAGTGACTTAGCAAAATCCACCCCTCTTTTTAAAGATTTTGTTATGTAATTACTTAGAATAATCCCGAGTCCAATAGCTATAATAAGTGCCCCTACTATAAGTGCAACCATAAGCTGATACCAATTTCTAAATGCTTTATTGCTCTCTATATTAACTTTATCTGCAATATCTATATTCTGATTTATCATATCATCAACATTTTTTAATGTGACTATTCGCGCCTCTTCAACTTTCCCAAATAAAAATGTAGCTTCATCTAGTCTACCTGTTACCAATAAATTTAAAATATTTGCTCTTGTATTACTAAAATTCTCATTATCTAATTCATATTTTTCTACTAAAGATATTTGCTCTACTGTAAGTTCAGTAGCTTTATATTTTTCGATGAGTTTTAAATTTTGATAAACAAGATCTTTTATTTTTTTTGCAATAGATTTCATTTCATTTTTATCTGTTACGTGAAGTGCATATAATAAATCCGCACGTCCTTCCATTTCATTTTTAGAAACGCTTCCCAAATAGTTAATAGGTAACAATCTATTTTTATACATAGATACCATTTCACCATTTATTTTTTTCATGTTATCAATTGCATTAAAGCCTACTATTCCTACAAAAAGTGAAATAATAGTAAAACTAACTATCAATTTTGTCTTAATTTTTAAGTTTGTTATTAAATTCATTATAACACCTCTCAATGAAAATTATTCATATGATTATATTAAATAAAGAGAGGTCGCGTAAATCTCATACAACCCCTCCTCTTTTAACTATATTTTAATTTAAGTCGTTTTTGATTTTGAGTATACATCAAATGCTACAGCAAATAATAGTACCAATCCCTTTATCGTCTGTTGCCAATCAATTCCTACTCCAATTAGTGACATTCCGTTATTCATAACTCCCATGAATAGGCCCCCAATTATTGCTCCCATAACTGTTCCAATACCACCTGCTGTTGAAGCTCCTCCTATAAAACATGCCGCAATAGCATCAAGTTCAAACCCAACTCCGGCATTCGGCGTTGCAGAATTTAATCTTGCCGCAAATACAAGTCCAGCAAGGGCAGATAAAACCCCCATATTAACAAAAACCAAGAATACAACCCATTTTGTTTTTACTCCAGAAAGCCTTGCAGCTTTTTCATTTCCTCCAAGTGCATAAATATGTCTCCCAAACGTAGTTTTCGTAGTTATAAAAGTATAAAAAGCCACTAGAACACCTAATAATACTAAAACATTAGGTAATCCTTTATAACTAGCCATTACATAACAAAATGAATTTATAAGAGCTACAATTACAACCAATTTAATAATTAAAAATACTGGTTTCACAACCTCAAAGTTGTATTTTTTCTGATTAGCTCTTTTTTTCATTTCAAGTATTACAAATAAAATAGTCAAGATTACCCCAATAACAATAGTTGTAATATGAATCCCATTACCATTAAAGAAGTCCGGTATAAAACCAGTACTCATAAGTTGAAACGATTTAGGGAAAGGTGCAATTGAAGTTCCGTTTAATGAAACATAGGTTAGACCCCTAAATAGCATCATTCCTGCAAGTGTAGTTATAAATGCCGGTATTTTTACATAAGCAATCCAATACCCTTGCCAAGCTCCTATAATAGCCCCGATTAATAATGTAATTCCTATTCCAAGTGGAACTGGCATATTATTATTAATTATCATTATTCCAGCAAACGCTCCAATTACAGCTGCTATTGAGCCTACTGATAAATCAATATGAAAAGCAACTATAACAAGTAGCATACCTATTGCAAGTATTAATATATAACTATTTTGTAATATTAAATTTGTTATATTTAAAGGCTTTAACAAAATACCCTCTGATGCAATTTGAAAGTATATCATAATTCCTACTAATGCAATTATCATACTATATTTGCTAACATTATCCTTAAATGCTTTTATTATAGTTCCCATTATTCTACCTCCTGTCCTTGTGTTATAATCATTTTCATTATTTTTTCTTGTGTTGCTTCCTTAGCACTGAGCTCTCCTATTATCTTTCCTTCATTCATAACATAAATCCTATCACACATACCTAAAAGTTCAGGAAGCTCTGAAGAAATAACCAATACTCCTTTTCCTTGATCTGCTAAATCATTAATTATAGTATATATTTCATATTTTGCTCCAACATCAATACCTCTGGTCGGCTCATCCATAATTAATATATCTGGCTCTGTAAAAATCCACTTCCCTAAAATAACTTTCTGCTGATTTCCACCACTTAAATTACCCGTCTTTTGTAATATCCCAGAACATTTTATGTTTAGTTTTCTGCGTAACTCTTCAGTATGAACAATCTCTTCGTTTTCATTTATTATTCCATACTTTGATATTCTTTTTAAATTAGCTAGGGTTGTATTCCCTTTTATGTGATCTATTAAAATTAATCCATAGGCCTTCCTATCCTCTGTTACATAAGCCAAACCATTTTCAATAGCCTTGTTAACATTATTCAAGTGTATTTCTTTACCATCTTTAAATATTTGTCCACTTATTCTTTTACCGTAGGACTTACCAAAAATACTCATAGCAAGTTCTGTTCTACCTGCTCCCATAAGCCCAGCAATCCCAACAACTTCACCCTTACGAATATTTATATTTACATTATCGCTAACTTTTAAATCTCTAATAACGTGATGATATGCATTCCAATTTTTCACTTCAAATATAACTTCGGAAATATTAGGTTCTCGAGTTGGATAACGATTTACGAGTTCTCTTCCTACCATACCTTTGATTATTCTATCTTCTGTTATGTTATCTTTTTTAGTATCTAATGTTTCAATTGCTGCACCATCACGTAATATAGTAATGGAATCCGCAACCTTTGAAATTTCATTCAATTTATGAGAAATAAGTATAGCTGTAATTCCATGATTTTTAAGACCCACAATAAGGTTAAGTAAATTATCACTATCGGCTTCATTTAATGCTGCTGTAGGTTCATCTAAAATTAATAAACTAACTTCTTTAGATAAGGCCTTGGCGATTTCAACCAATTGCTGTTTTCCAACACTAATATTTGCAATAAGAGTATTGGGCGATTCCTTTAGCCCTACTTTTTCAAGTAATTCTTTAGTAAATCTAATAGTTTCATTCCAATCAACAATACCATTTTTCTTTCTTTCATTTCCTAAGAATATATTTTCAGCAATTGACAAGAATGGAATTAATGCAAGTTCTTGATGAATAATTACTATTCCCAAATGCTCACTTTGCCTTATATCTTTAAATTCACATAAATTTCCTTCAAACAGAATCTCCCCAGAATAAGTTCCATGAGGATATACTCCACTTAAAACCTTCATTAGAGTTGATTTACCTGCACCATTTTCACCACACAATGCATGA
>NZ_JBNMNU010000037.1:0-28713 GCF_051278035.1 Clostridium sp. | reverse complement strand
CTCATTTCCGGCCCAAGGCACACCTCTACCTCTGGCAATTTTTGTGTTGAAAACACTGGTACTTTTACAGAAATAAGTTTTGGTTCTTTATAGACTCCAATTCCATACCCCAAATCTTTAAGCTTTTCTCCTAGCATTACTCGTGTTGCTAGCTCTATAATAGGAACACCGCTTACTTTACTTATATAAGGCACAGTACGACTTGCTCTAGGATTTACTTCTATTATATATAGCTTTTCTTTGAATTCTATAAATTGGATGTTCATCATTCCTATAATTTCAAGTTCCGTTGCAAGTTTTTTAGAGTACTCTAATATTTTCCCTTTTATACCTTGAGATATATTTTGACTTGGATACATAGTGATACTATCTCCGGAATGTATACCTGCCCTCTCTAGATGCTCCATAATACCTGGAATTAATATTTCACTTCCGTCACAAATAACATCTACTTCAATTTCCCTACCTACTAGATATTTATCTATTAAGATAGGATTTTTTTCATCTTTTTTAAAGGCGTTTCCTAAATAATGAATTAATTCCTTTTCTGCGTATGTTATTTCCATCCCTTGGCCACCTAAAACATATGAAGGCCTAACAAGTACTGGGTATCCTAAACTTCTAGCCTCAAGTATTCCTTCATCGAGACCCCAAACGGCCTTTCCCTTTGGTCTATCAATTAACAACTTTTCTAAAACACAATCAAATTTCTCTCTATCTTCGGAAGCATCTATTTGTTTCGGTTGTGTTCCTAGAATAGGGACATTGTTCTCACTTAAAAAATTGGCGAGCTTAATTGCGGTTTGGCCGCCAAACTGTAAAATGACACCTTCAACTTTTTCTTTTTCTACTATGTTCAGAACTTCTTCCTCTGTTAGTGGCTCAAAATACAATTTATCAGAAATATTAAAATCCGTACTAACAGTTTCGGGATTATTGTTCACTATTATGGTTTCAATACCTAATTTTCTTAGGGCCATTACACTATGGACAGAAGCATAATCGAATTCTATACCTTGACCAATTCTTATTGGTCCTGAGCCAACAACCATAATCTTACGGTTGCTACTTACTTCCACTTCATCATACATCTCGTATGTAGAATAATAGTAAGGTGATATTGCTTCGAATTCCCCTCCGCAGGTGTCTACCATTTTATAACTAGGTTTAATATTCCATATTTTCTTCAGATTATAAATTACCTTTGGTTTAACTTTTAATAAATCAGCAATTCCATTATCTGAAAATCCTTTTTTCTTTAACATATACAAATATTCCTTACTTAAAGTATCAATTGATAATTCTTTTAACTTTTCCTCTTGATCCACAATCCATTTTATTTTATTCACAAAGAAATGATCTATACCGGTGATTTCACATACTTTACCTGGACGATAATCACGCCTAAGCATTTCAGCTAAGTAAAAAATTCTTTCATCATCTGGAATCATAACTCTTTTCTTCAATTCTTCTAAATTCTTATCCATATATAAAGGATTTATTAAGGAGAATTTATCTAAATCTAATGAACGAATTCCTTTTAGAAATGCAGCTTCAAAATTACTTCCTAAAGCCATGATTTCTCCGGTAGCCATCATTTTTGTTCCTAAAGCTCTTTTTGCTCCATAGAATTTGTCAAAGGGCCATTTGGGGAATTTTACAACTACATAATCTAAGGAAGGTTCAAAGCAAGCATAAGTCTTTTGGGTTACTGCGTTTCTGATTTCATCTAGTCCGTATCCAAGTGCAATCTTTGCCGCAACTTTTGCTATGGGGTAACCTGTTGCTTTTGAAGCCAGAGCGGAAGATCTGCTTACCCTTGGATTAATTTCTATTATTGCATACTCAAAGCTTAGTGGATTTAAAGCAAGCTGTACATTGCAACCTCCCTCTATTTTTATTTCGTTAATAATATCAATAGATGCGCTTCGCAGCATCTGATACTCCTTGTCAGAAAGAGTTTGGCTGGGAGCAACTACAATACTATCTCCGGTATGAATGCCTACCGGGTCTATATTTTCCATGTTGCATACCGTTATACAATTTCCTCTACTGTCCCTCATTACTTCATATTCAATTTCTTTCCAACCTTTAATACTCTTTTCGAGAAGAACTTGAGAAACGGGACTAAGGTATAACCCTTGCTCTAATATAACAGTTAATTCCTCTTCGTTTTCTGCAATACCTCCACCAGTACCACCTAAAGTATAAGCAGGTCTTACAACTACAGGGTAGCCAACTTTATCTGCAAATTTCATTCCAAGATCTAACTCTTTTATAATCTCACTTTCAATCACCGGCTGATTTATTTTCTGCATTACTGCTCTAAATCGGTCTCTATCTTCACCATTTTTTATAGATTCTATTGAAGTACCAATTACCCTAACTTTATATTTATCTAAAATCCCCTTATCATAAAGCTCTACCGCTAAGTTTAATCCAGTTTGACCACCCATTCCACAAAGGATGCTATCAGGTCTTTCTTTTGCAATAATTTTTTCTATAAACTCAGTAGTTAGTGGTTCTATATATATATTATCCGCAATTTCCTCATCAGTCATAATTGTAGCAGGATTGCTATTTATGAGAACTACATTTATTCCTTCTTCTTTTAATGACTGACAAGCTTGTGTTCCTGAATAATCAAATTCTGCTGCTTGACCTATAATAATAGGACCTGAACCTATTACTAATACTTTTTTTATATTATTGTTTATAGGCATATTGGCCCTCCTTTATATCTAAAATAAGTTAAAAGTCTTCGTTAATCGCCTAAACGAAGAAATTTATCGAAAATATTATTTGCATCCTTTGGACCTGGACTAGCTTCAGGATGGAATTGAACGCTAAAAATAGGCAATGTTTTATGCTTCATTCCTTCAATTGTTCCATCATTTACACTAATATGAGTTTTAATAGTGTCCATTGGTAAATCCTTTACTACATATCCATGATTTTGAAGGGTGATATATACTTTGTTTTCTTCTATATCCTTCACAGGATGGTTTGAGCCTCTATGCCCAAATTTTAATTTTTCAGTGGATCCACCAAGACTTAATGCTAACAATTGGTGGCCAAGGCAAATACCAGAAATAGGTTTTACTCCTATTAATTCTTTTAATGTGTCAATTACATTTTTCAAATCCTCAGGGTCGCCAGGGCCGTTAGATAAAAATATTAAATCAGGATCTACTTTTAATATTTTATCAGCAGTTGTATTTGCAGGAAATATAGTTAACTTACATCCTCTTTTAACGAAAGAGCGAAGTATATTTTCTTTTATACCGAAATCCATAATAGCTACGTGTTTTCCTGTGCCTTGTATAACTCGTATTTCTTTAGATGTAACTGAGTTTACAGCATCTCGATTATCAAAATTCTTAAATTTTTCATTTATTTCTTCCGAAGTTAGATCTTTTAATGCAATAATGCCCTTCATTGTACCACTATTTCTTAGTGTTTTAGTTAATGCTCTTGTATCAATACCTTCAACGCCTATAATGTGATTTTGCTTTAAATAACTTTGTAAATCCATCTCGCACCTGAAATTACTAGGGCTATCACACTTTTCCCTAACAATGAATCCTTTTACTTTTGGTCCTTCTGATTCTATATCTTCTAAATTTATTCCGTAATTTCCTATAAGAGGGTATGTCATAGTAACAATTTGCCCATAATATGATGGATCAGTTAAAACTTCTTCATAACCTGTCATTCCAGTATTAAATACTACTTCGCCTATGCTTTCTTTTAAATACCCAAAGGATGTTCCTTCGAAAATCATCCCGTTTTCTAATATTAATTTTGCTTTCATATTTTACCTCCACAAAAAATAAATTGATACTTCAAACCATTTATTTATATTAATTTCTACTTAGTCAAATATTTTCTTCAATGTATTAGGGTAAAATATATTGTAAAATTATTAAATAAAAGAAATATAATTATATGCTTATTCATATTCATGTATATTTATACATAGTACTTTATATAGTGTGATTTGTCAATAGTAATCGAAGTTTATAATTAGTATGACGGGTGTTTTCGCTGGCTTCTTATATATGATGCTAGTAAACTCTGAAAGACATTGGGTACGCTTTAGATTCTAATTAAAACAGCAACTCTTAAATATAAATAAAACACAAACAATATAATTTATATGTTGCATAAATATTCAATTTAATGTATAGTTATTAAAAATGATTTAAAGGGGATGAATAAATGATAAAAGTTGGAATTGTGGGTGCAACAGGATATGCAGGAGTAGAACTTTTACGATTATTACTCCAACACCCAGAAGTTGAAGTAACGGAAATTGTATCACATTCATTTGAAGATGCAAATATTAGTGACGTATATGCTAATTTTAATGAAAATTGCAATTTAGTATGTAGCAGTTTAACGGAATTTATGAAAAGTGGTATTAAAAAATGCGATCTTGTTTTTGCTGCGTTACCACATGGGTTAAGTGAAGATATAGCTTTTGAATGTGATAAACACGGTATTGTTTTTATAGACATTGGAGCAGATTTTAGACTGGAAGACGAAAAATCCTTCGAAAAATGGTATGGGCTAAGCTATAAATACAAAACATTACATAATAAAGCTCAATACGGATTACCTGAACTTTATAGAAATGAAATAAAACAGGCTAAAATTATCGCCAATCCAGGTTGTTATCCAACCAGTATTATTTTAGCGTTGGTACCAGCTTTAAGAAATAAACTAATTAAACGTAGTTCAATAATAATTGATGCAAAATCAGGTCTTACCGGCGCGGGAAGGGAACTTTCTTCCGCCAGTCATTATATAGACTGTAATGAGAGCATGAAAGCTTATAAAATTGGTTGTCATAGACATACACCCGAAATAGAGCAGGAGCTTTCAAGGGCGGCAAAAGAAGAGATAGTTATAAACTTTACACCGCATCTACTTCCTATAAATAGAGGGATATTGTCAACTATTTATTGCGATCTAGATGGAAGTATTACTTTAGAAGAATTAGTAAATCTTTATAAAATTTTTTATGCAGGTGAGAAGTTCGTAAGAGTACTAGATATAGGGAAAAGTGCAGAAATAAGAAATGTTAAAGGATCAAATTATTGTGACATAAGTATTAACATAGATGCTAGAACCAATAGACTTATTATTAATTCTACAATTGATAATATGGTTAAAGGTGCTGCAGGGCAAGCAATTCAAAATATGAACTTGATTTTTGGGTTAAAAGAGGATTTAGGATTATCTTATATCCCAATGGTATTTTAAAAAAAATTTTACAAATGGAGATGGTTTAAAATGAAAATTATTAATGGTGGAATAACTGCACCAATCGGATTTGTTGCAGCTGGTGTACATTGTGGATTAAAAAAGAATGTAAAAAAGAAAGATTTAGCAGTTGTATGTTCAAAAAAAATATGCAACGCCGCTGGAGTCTATACTACAAATAAAGTTAAGGGAGCACCCTTAATAGTAACAATGGAACATTTGGAAAATTTAAAGGCTCAAGCAATCATTGTAAATAGTGGTAGTGCAAATACTTGTACAGGTTTAGCAGGATACGAAAATGCAAAAAAGATGGCTCAACTTACTGCTGAGAGCTTAAATATCAAAGCAGAAGATGTAATTGTAGCATCTACAGGGGTTATTGGTGTTCATCTTAATATGGATTTTCTAGAAAAAGGTATACCTGAAGTTTGTATGGCCATAAGTAAGCAAGGGTATATTGATGCAAGAGAAGCTATTAAGACAACAGATACTGTGAAAAAAGATTTAGGCATTGAAATTGATATAGATGGAAAAAAAGTAACCATTGGCGCAATGGCTAAAGGGTCCGGTATGATTCACCCTAATATGGCTACAATGTTAGCATTTATAACTACAGATTTAGATATTGATGAAACGCTTTTAACTGAGGCATTAAAGGAAAGTGTAAGCAAAACTTACAATATGATAAGTGTAGACGGAGATACAAGTACAAATGACATGTCTGTAATCCTTGCAAATGGAATGGCAGAAAATACAAAGATAACTGAAAAGGATACTAATTATAAGATATTTTTAGATGCACTCCAATTTTTAAATACAGAACTTGCGAAGAAAATTGCTAAAGATGGTGAAGGAGCAACGAAACTTTTAGAAACTCTCGTTAAGGGAGCCTCAACTTATGAAGAGGGCGCAAAGGTAGCAAAAGCTATCATCGCCTCAAGTCTTGTTAAAACTGCCATGTTTGGTGCAGATGCAAATTGGGGTAGAATTTTATGTGCAATAGGTTATTGTGGGGAAGATATAAATCCTGAAAGAGTTTCAATAAGTTTCGAAAGTGGTAAAGGATATATTAAGGTATATGAAAATAGTCAACCATTAGAATTTTCAGAAGAAAAAGCAAAGGAAATACTTTTAGAAAATGAAATTCAAATTATTGTAGAACTTAATAAGGGTGAATTTGAAGCAGTTGCGTGGGGTTGTGATCTAAGTTATGAATATGTAAGAATCAACGGAGATTATCGAAGCTAAAGCAGCGGAGGAGATTAAGTGAAATGGCTATTAGAGATAAAGTTAAGGCAGACATATTAATTCAAGCTCTCCCTTATATACAGAAGCACTTTGGGAAAACTATTGTGGTTAAATATGGCGGGAATGCAATGATAAATGAAAGCTTAAAGGAAATGGTAATAAACGATTTAATTCTTTTGAGTTGTATAGGTATAAAAGTAGTAGTAGTTCACGGTGGTGGACCACAGATAAACAAATATTTAAGTAAGTTTGGTAAAAAATGCGAATTTATTAATGGACTTAGAGTAACGGATGATGAAACTATGGAAGTTGTTCAGATGGTTCTTGATGGTAAAGTTAATAAAGAAATCGTTGCTTTAATTGATAAAAACGGAGGAAAAGCTATAGGACTCAGTGGAATTGATGCAGGTCTTTTAAAAGCAAAAAAGAAAGTCTCCAAAGATGAAGTAGACTTAGGCTATGTAGGTGAGGTAACCTCCGTAGATGAAATGGTACTAATAAATTGTTTGAATGACGGTTATATACCAGTGGTATCTACTGTGGCCCTCGGCGAGGATGACTATAAAGCTTATAATATAAATGCAGATTATGCTGCTTCTAAAATAGCTGCAAAGTTAAAGGCAGATAAGCTTATTCTCCTTACGGACGTACCTGGAATTCTAAGAGATTTTGAGGATGAAACAAGTCTTATAACTGAAGTAGATGTTAAAGATATTCATTTACTAAAAAAAGAAGGAATTATAAAAGGTGGAATGATTCCTAAAATTGAATGCTGCGAACAAGCTATAGAAGGTGGCGTTAAAAGAACACATATTATTGATGGAAGAGTTCCCCATTCTATTTTACTAGAAATGTTTTTAGATGAAGGAATTGGAACGATGATAGATTAATTATCTTAAAAAATATATAGAAAAGGGTGATAATAATGAATGCTCAATTAGAAATGGAAAAAGAACAAAAATATATAATGCAAAATTATGCTAGATTTCCTGTTGTAATTAAAGCAGGCAAAGGTTCTAAATTATACGATGTGGATGGCAAAGAATATATTGATATGACTGCAGGTATAGGCGTAAGTAGTCTTGGATATAACAATGAAGGATTAAAAAAAGCACTTCATGAACAAATAGATAATATTCTTCACACATCAAATATTTTTTATAATCCAACCACTATAGAACTTGCAAAACAACTAACACAAATTACAAAAATGTCTAAAGTATTTTTTGCGAATTCTGGTGCTGAAGCAAATGAATGTGCAATAAAAATGGCTAGAAAATATGGTTTTGATAACTACAATGGAAAGAAAAATAAAATTATTACATTAAAACAATCTTTTCATGGAAGAACTATTACTACACTTGCTGCTACTGGACAAGAGAAATACCATAAATACTTTTATCCTTTCACTGAGGGCTTTAAATATGTAGAATTGAATAATTTTGATGAAATGAAGGAAGCGCTTGATAATACTGTGTGTGCTGTAATGCTAGAAGCCATTCAGGGTGAAGGTGGAATTATCCCTATGAGCGCGGAGTTTGCAAAACAAGTAGAAGAACTATGTACACAAACAGATACTTTACTTATTTTTGATGAGGTGCAATCTGGTATTGGCAGGACAGGCAAATTCTTTGCTTATGAAGCATTAGATGTAAAACCTGATATAGTAACTACAGCGAAAGGTCTCGGCGGTGGAGTTCCCATAGGCGCTGTTCTTTTCAATTCTAAAATGGAAAATGTAATTAAAAAAGGCGATCATGGGAGTACCTTTGGTGGAAGTCCCATTGCAGCTGCTGCGGCCATCCAAGTATTAAAAATAATTTGCCAAGATGGATTTCTAAAACAGGTTGAAGAAAAAGGAAAGTATATAACTACAAAACTTAAAAATATGAATACTGACAAGATTAAAGAAATTAGAGGGGCAGGGCTAATGATAGGAGTAGAATTAAACTGCGCAGTAAAGGAAATACTAAATTCATGTATACAAAAGGGAGTTCTTTTTTTAAGTGCAGGGGAAAATGTAGTAAGAATGCTACCACCACTTATCATAAGCTATGAAGATATTGATATAGCACTACAAACATTAGAAGAAACATTAAATTGTATTTAACACCTTATGATAAAGGTAGTCTAGCTTTCAATTGCTCAGACTACCTTTTTAATTGAGTTAAATAATCAATTTTCTCTTAATATATTGAGATCCTTACCTTGCATTATTTTATTCATAGTTCTCATTGAACACATTTTACCACACATAGTACAGCTATCAACATTCTCTGGTATCGATTCTTTTCTATATCTTTTAGCTTTATCTGGATCAATAGCAAGTTCGAACATTCTCTTCCAATTAAGATTTTGTCTTGCTGTGCTCATTTCATTATCCCAGTCACGGCTACCAGTAATATTTTTGGCAATATCTCCAGCGTGAGCGGCAATTTTTGCAGCAATAATACCTTCACGTACATCATCGACATTAGGGAGTCTTAAATGTTCTGCTGGCGTTACATAGCAAAGGAAATCAGCTCCATAGCTTGCAGCTAAAGCGCCACCTATGGCACTTGTAATATGATCATAGCCTGGAGCAATATCTGTAACTATGGGTCCTAAAATATAAAAAGGTGCACCATGACACATTTTTTTTGCAAGCAACACATTCGCCTGAATTTCATTTATTGCCATGTGACCTGGTCCTTCTATAATAACTTGTACATTTTTTTCCCAAGCTCTTAAGGTTAATTCACCAAGCACCATTAATTCATGGATTTGACAAGCGTCAGTTGCATCATTAATGCAACCAGGTCTACAGGCATCTCCAAGGCTTATAGTTAAGTCATATTTTTGGCATATATCTAATATCTCATCGAAATATTCATAAAAAGGATTTTCCTTTTGATTTAATTCCATCCAAGCGTATAGAAGTGATCCGCCCCTTGATACTATATTAGTTATTCTCTTGTTTCTTTTAAATACATTTGCAGTGGCGATGTTTAAACCTGCATGAATTGTTACAAAATCAACTCCATCTTTTGCATGTTTTTCTACCACATCTATAAATTCTTTAGACGTAATGTCTTGTAATTCTTTATCGTAAAAACCTAAGGCATCATATATTGGAACAGTACCTATAATAGCAGTGGAGTCAGAAATAAGCCTTTTCCTAAATTCTTCAGTTTTACCAAAGGAGCTTAAATCCATTACAGCTTCAGCTTTCATATCTATGGATAATTGTACTTTTTTCATTTCCTCATCAATATCACAGCAATCCTTAGAAATACCTAGATTTACATTAATTTTAGTTTTTAAGCCTTCTCCAACTCCTTCAGGGCTTAGTACTTTATGATTTTTATTAGCTGGCAAAGCCACTACACCTCTTGCTATTTTATCTCTTAAAACTTCTGTAGGCATATTTTCCTTTTGTGCTACTATTATCATCTCTTTTGTTATAATACCTTTTTTTGCAGCATCCATTTGAGTTGTATACATCATTTTAAAATCTCCTTTTCCATATAATATTTTGAAATAAAAAAATGCAAGCTCATAAAGAGCTTGCAACAAAAAAACATCGTTGTAAAAAACTCCCTACGTTGGAATTACCCAAATCAGGTTATGAGGGTCAGAGATAAAGTCTCTTTCTCAGCTCATAATACGAGCTCCCCTTGTTTGCTATTATTAAATTATTATTTCGACCTTATTATAGTTCTTAAATGATTTAATGTAAAGCTTAATTATTAATAAAATTAATGCTTGACTTACAATTATAAAGATGATATTATTCTATTAGTTTAACGAGTTAAAGCTATAACGTATTGAAGCAATATTGGAGGAGATATTTTTGAATAGTTGGAAAACCCATATACCGGAAGGATCAAGAGATGTACTCTTTGAGGATTGTAGTAATAAAATTAAGATTACAAATACACTTAGGGAATTATATATAAATAGTGGTTATTTAGAAGTGCTATCCCCTACATTAGAATTTTATGACGTTTTTCAAGGGGATGACACATCTATTGAACAGGAAAAAATGTATAAACTTTTTGATAATGCAGGAAGAATATTGGTGCTAAGACCAGATATGACAATGCCAATAGCAAGAATCACCGCAACAAAGCTTAAAGATTCATTATATCCACTTAGGTTGTGCTACGGTGGAAATATATTTAGGATGAATGAAAATTGGGAAGGGAAAATTAGCGAAATTACCCAATCTGGGATAGAGATAATAGGAAGTGAAAACCAAAAGGCAGATGCAGAAGTAATTATAACAGCAATTCAGGCACTTCTTGCTGCAGGAGTGAAAGATTTCGAACTTGAAATTGGGCAAGCTGAGTTTTTTAAAGGTTTAACTCAGGATATAGAACTCGATCGTGATGAAATGGAAAGGTTAAGAGGACTAGTTGGAAGTAAAAACTTTGGAGCACTTCGTGAGTTTATAGATGAAAAAGAAGCAATACTTGTCACAGATAATCTAGAAGCTTTAAAAAAGTTACCTGAGCTATTTGGCGGCATTGAAATCCTTACAAAAGCTAGAAACTTAACAAAAAATAAAAGAGCATTAGCTGCAATAGATACTATAGAGAAAATTTATGAAAGAATAGAAAGTCTAGGACTTGGTGCACATATTTCAATTGATTTAGGAATGGTACAGAATATTGATTATTATACAGGTGTTATTTTTAGAGGATATAGCAGTAAAGTTGGAACTACAATTATTAGTGGCGGTCGATATGACAATTTAATCGGGAAGTTTGGTGCTCCTATGCCAGCAGTTGGATTTGCCATAGATGTGGACAACATCTTATCTGTTCTTTTAAAACAGGGAAGTAGTAATGACAAAGTAAAATCAAAATTCCTTATTCATTATGAAAATCGCTTAATCGGAAGTGCCATAAGGCTTGCAGCACAAATACGAAAAAAAGGGTTTGTTTCTGAGCTAGGCCTATTTGAAGAAAAAGAAAAGGCTTTAAGCTATGGGGATCAAAAAAACATAGATAAACTGATATGTATGTATGAGAATGATGAAGTCCAGATAATAGATATAAAAAACAAGAAAAGTTACACCGAGGATGTAGAGAAATTTATTGTGAGTTTGGGGGAATAATGATGAAAGCAATACGGATAGCATTAACAAAAGGAAGACTTGAAAAGTACGCTATTAAAATGTTTGAAGACATAGGTATAGATTGTACAGAGCTTCGACACAAAGGAAGAAAATTAATTCTTAAAGATATAAAAAATAATATAGAATTTGTCCTAGTGAAATCTACAGATGTGTTAACTTATGTAGAACATGGAGCTGCAGATATAGGCATTGTTGGTAAAGATACTTTAATGGAGCAAAACAAAGATTTTTATGAGGTTGTAGATTTAAAGGTTGGAAAATGCATGTTCGCTGTGGCGGCGCTTCCTAGTTTTACAAGCTATGATGGATATAACCGTAAAAAGATAGCTACTAAATATCCTACAGTGGCAAAAGACTATTTCAAAAAAAATGATGAAGATGTTGAAATTATAAAACTAGATGGATCAGTTGAACTTGCTCCCATACTAGAATTATCAGATGCAATTGTGGATTTGGTTGAAACTGGAGATACTTTGAAAGAAAATGGACTTATTATTATTGAAAAAATCTGTGATATAAGTGCACGAATGATTGTAAATAGAGCAAGTATGAAAATGAAAAAAGAAAAAATCAGTAAATTAATATTGAGGGTTCAAGCATATGTAGATGAAAATGGGGTGACGGTATTATGATAAAAATTATACAAGCAAGTAGCAGTGCTTTAAAAGATTACATGGAATCCATAAAACAAAGGTCAGAAGACGTACAAAAGGATATAAATATTGTTGTGGATAAAATTTTAGAAGATGTAAAAACTAGAGGCGATATGGCAATAGTAGAATACACACAAAAATTTGATAGTAAATGCATTACAAGAGATAATCTTATTGTTTCAGAAAAAGAAATTAAAAATGCATATAAAATGGTAGACCAAGACTTTCTGGATGCAATTAACCTTGCAAAGGAAAATGTGTCTGAGTTTCATGAAAAACAAAAGAGAAACCCATGGATGATGACAAGAGAAAAGGGTGTTATTTTAGGACAAACACTGAGAGGTGTGGAAAGCGCAGGGTTATATGTACCTGGTGGCACAGCCGTTTATCCATCTTCAGTTATTATGAATGCTATTCCAGCAAAGATAGCAGGAGTAGAAAACCTGGTAATGGTAACACCACCACTTGCGGATGGGAGTATTAACCCACACATTTTAGTAGCGGCGGATATAGCAGGGGTAAACAAGATTTATAAAGTTGGCGGTGCACAAGCAATAGCTGGACTTGCTTTTGGAACAGAGAGTATTTCTAAGGTGGATAAAATAGTGGGACCGGGAAACATATATGTGGCTACGGCAAAAAAAGGTGTGTTCGGATATGTTGATATAGATATGATAGCGGGCCCAAGTGAAATATTAATTATTGCAGATGAAACTGCAAATGAAAAATTTATTGCAGCTGATTTAATGTCTCAAGCAGAGCATGATGTGCTTGCATCAGCAATGCTTATAACAACATCTAAAGATCTTGCACGAAAGGTTGTAAGTGAGCTTGAAATACAAATACAAAATATGAGCCGAAAAGAGATTATAAAAGAATCACTTTCTAAATATGGAGTTATTTTAATTGTTGATAATATAAATGAGGCTATAGATTTAGCAAATAAAATTGCACCAGAGCATCTTGAAGTCTTAGTAAACAATCCGTTTGATATATTAGGAGATATAAAAAATGCAGGTTCTATATTTTTAGGGGAATATTCGCCAGAACCACTAGGGGATTATATTGCAGGACCTAATCATGTTCTTCCAACCGGTGGCACCGCAAGATTCTTTTCTCCATTATCTGTAGATGATTTTATAAAGAAATCAAGTTACATATACTATACAAAGGAGGCGTTAGGTGAGGTTAAGGATAAGGTAATAAAACTTACAGAGGTTGAAGGGCTGACTGCTCATGGAAATTCTATAAAAGTGAGGTTTAAATTATGATACAGGATTTATTTAGAAGTGATTTAACAAATTTTAAACCATATGAGGCCGGTAAAGTTGATTATAAGGTTAGGCTAAATGCCAATGAAAATTTTAGTGACTTTAATGAGGATGTACGGAAAGAAATAGGTAGGGAAATAGAGAAATTTGTTTTTAATAGATATCCAGATCCACGAGCCTTTGAAGTCTGTGATCTTTATGCACAGTATGCAAAGGTAAAAACTATAAATGTAATGGCTGGAAATGGTTCAGATGAGTGCATACAAGTTATTGCTAATGCTTTCTTAAATACAGGCGATAAGGTAGGAGTTCAAAGTCCGGATTTTTCAATGTACTGTTTATATACTAAAGTTGCAGGTGGAGTACCGATTGAGTTTCAACTGGACTCTAATTTAAAGTTGGATGTAGAAGGCTTTATTCATATGGTCAATGAAGAAAAAGCTAAGATTGCATTTTTATCTAATCCTAATAATCCTACAGGTGGAGTTATAGAAAGAGAGAACATTATTAAAATTATTAAAGAATGTAATTGTATTGTAGTTATTGATGAAGCCTATTTTGAGTTTTATGGAAAATCCGTAGTAGATTTAATTGATAAGTACGAAAATTTAATTGTACTTAGAACTTGTTCTAAGTTTGGACTCGCAGCAGCTAGGGTAGGTTTTTTGATTACTGGTGAAGTGCTAATGGGTGAACTTAAGAAAGTAAAACCACCTTATAATGTGAATGCAATTTCCCAGTGCATTGCATCTGTTATTATTAAATATTCAGAAATAATAAATAAAACTGTGGAACGTATTCTTGTAGAGAAAAAGTATTTACTTCAAGAACTAAGTACTATTCCTTCCATAAAGATATACGAATCAGAAGCGAATTTCATATTGATAAAATCAGAAAATGCGCGGAAGATGAAAGGAAAACTTTTAGATAAAAACATAAATGTAAGAGGATTTGATTCGGGTAGATTACAAAATTGTTTGAGAATAACGGTAGGAAGCAGAGAAGAAAACCGCTATCTATTAACCAATATTTCCCAGGAAATGCAAGAAATAAATATGCTTTAATATATTTATTCTGTAAACTTAAGGAGTGAGGCATGTGATTGAAAGACAAGCAAAAATTATTAGAGAAAGTAAGGAAACAAAAATAGATCTAAATATAAATTTAGATGGAGCTGGAAAATATGAAGTAGATACAGGCATAGGTTTTTTTGATCATATGTTATGTCTTTTTGCAAAACAAGGACTTTTGGATTTATACGTAAAGGTAAAAGGAGATTTAAATGTAGACTCCCATCATACCATTGAAGATGTAGGGATAGTACTTGGAAGTGCTATTAAGGAAGCTATGAAGGGTAAAGAGGGAGTTAAGAGATACGGAACTAGTTTTATACCTATGGATGAAACACTTGCTACAGTGTCCCTAGATCTTAGCGGTAGAGCTTTCCTTGTATTTGAAGGTAACTTTACTGTAGACAGACTTGGGGGTTTTGATACAGAAATGGTGGAAGAATTTTTTAGAGCTGTTGCAGCTAATGCTGGAATTACAATTCATGCAAGAGTGATTTACGGAAAAAACAACCACCACATGGTGGAAGCACTATTCAAAGCCCTAGGAAAAGCTCTAAGTGAAGCTCTTACCTATGATGCACGGATAAAAGGAGTATTATCTACAAAAGGATTTTTATAAGGAGGGAATATTATGATAGCTATAGTGGATTATGGTGTGGGAAATTTAAAAAGTGTTCAAAATGCTCTTAAAATGCTTAATATTCCTTCTATAATATCTTCAGATAAGGAAGAAATAGCAAAAAGTAGAAGCATTATTGTTCCAGGTGTTGGTGCTTTTCCAGATGCAATGAAAAATATGAAGGCTAAAGGTCTTGATAAAGTAATCATATCCGCAGCAAAAAAAGGAAAACCAATACTTGGTATATGTCTTGGTATGCAACTCTTCTTTGAGGAAAGTTACGAGATTGAAACATGCCAGGGGTTAGGCTTTTTTAAGGGGAATATTGTGAAGTTAGAAGGTTCTATAAAAATTCCGCATATGGGATGGAACAGTCTATCTTTTGAAAATTCTACTCCATTACTAAGTGGTGTAGAGGAAAATAATTATGTATACTTTGTTCATTCTTATTATGCAGAGGTCCATGAAGAGGGCATAGTAAATGCATATACTACCTATGAAAAAAAAATACCCGCAATTGTAAGCAAGGGTAATATATTTGGTATGCAGTTTCACCCAGAGAAAAGCGGGGAAGCCGGCATGAAACTACTCGAAAACTTTGGGAGGCTAGTATAATGAAGATATTTCCAGCTATAGACTTAAAAGATGGGAAATGTGTTAGACTTTATCAGGGTGAATATAATTCTGCTAAGGTTGTAGCAGAAGACCCTTTGCAAACAGCCCTAAACTTTAAAGCGAAGGGCGCGGAATATCTACATATGGTAGATTTGGATGGAGCATTAACTGGAACTATTGGAAATTTAAATAGCATTAGTAAAATTATAAGGGACGTAAACATTCCTATTCAGTTAGGTGGTGGTATAAGGAGTTTAGCTACCATTGATATGCTAATTGAAAAAGGACTGAGTAGAGTAATACTTGGCACTGCTGCTTTGAATAATCCAGCCCTTGTAAAAGAGGCGCTAAAAAAATTTGGAGATAAAATTGCAGTGGGTATTGATGCAAGGGATGGATATGTAGCAGTGGAAGGTTGGAAAACCAGCAGTAAAATAGAGTATATAGATTTTGCTAAACAAATGGAATCTCTAGGAGTAAAAACTATTATCTTTACAGATATAAGTAGGGATGGCACTTTGACGGGACCTAATTTTTACGCTACAGGTAAGATGAATGATATGGTATCCTGCAATATTATTGCCTCTGGTGGTATGAAATGTATTGAGGATATAAAAAAACTTGTGAATATGAATATGTATGGAGCTATTATAGGGAAAGCACTTTATAGTGGGAATATATCATTAGAAGATGCAATCTATGAGGGGAGTCGATAAAGATGCTTACTAAAAGAATCATTCCTTGTCTAGATGTTACTATGGGAAGGGTAATGAAAGGAATAAACTTTGTAAATTTAACAGATGTAGGAGACCCTGTAGAAATTGCGGAGTTTTATAATAGTGAAGGTGCAGATGAGATAGTTTTTTTAGATATTACTGCCACTCATGAAGGAAGAAAAACCATGCTTGATGTGGTAAAAAGGACTGCTGAAAAAATATTTATCCCTCTCACGGTAGGTGGAGGAATTAAAACTTTAGAAGATTTTAAGGAAACCCTTAGAGCTGGAGCAGATAAAATATCTGTAAACTCTGCAGCAATTAGAAATCCTCAGCTTATATCAGAGGCTTCAGCAAAGTTTGGAAGCCAATGCGTAGTTGTTGCTATAGATGGGAAGAAGAATGAGGATAGTTTAGGATGGAATGTAGTTATTAATGGTGGAAGAATAGATACGGGTCTAGATGCGGTAGATTGGGCTAAAACTGTTGAAAAACTCGGAGCAGGAGAAATACTCTTAACTAGTATGGATTGCGATGGAACAAAAAAGGGATATGATATAGAACTTCTAAATGCAATTACGCGTTGTGTAAATATTCCTGTGATTGCATCAGGTGGGTGTGGTAAACTTGAGGACTTTTATGAGGTTTTCGAGAAAAGCGGAGCAGATGCGGCGCTTGCAGCTTCCTTATTTCATTACAGAGAATTAACAATAAGAGAAGTAAAACAGTATCTTAAAGATAGTGGTGTAGAAATTAGAATTTAGTAAAAACTAATGAAATGTGGTGGGTTTGTGGATATAAATGAGCTTCAATTTAATAATGGATTATTACCTGCAATAGTGCAAGATTATAAAACTGGAATGGTTTTAATGCTTGCATACATGAACGAAGACTCGCTTGAAAGGACAATGGCAACAGGAACAACTTGGTTTTGGAGTAGATCTAGAAACAAGTTTTGGAACAAAGGGGAATCCTCAGGTCATTTTCAATATGTAAAAAACATAAAAATTGATTGCGATGGTGATACAATTCTTTTAGAGGTAGAACAAATTGAAGCAGCTTGCCATACCGGAAATGAAAGTTGTTTCTACAGGGAGATTTGGAACGTTATTACGGAAAATAAATTAGAAAAGGGGTTAATAAAATGAACGAAAATAATGTAGTACAGGAACTTTATGAAATCATTGAAGAAAGAAAAGGAAATCCTATAGAAGGTTCTTACACAAGTTATCTTTTTGAGGAAGGTTTGGATAAAATCTTAAAAAAGATAGGGGAGGAAAGTGCAGAAGTTATAATTAGCGCAAAGAACGATGATCAGAAAGAAATAGTTTTAGAGATATCCGATTTATTCTATCACACATTAGTACTTATGGCGCTAAAGGGCATAAAAGTAGAAGATATTGTGGAAGAGCTTGAAACAAGAAGGAAGAAAATAGGTAATAAAAAACAAATAAGAGAAGATATTGCAGGAATCCATTAAGAGAGAAATTAGACTGACATATATGTGTCAGTCTTTTATTGTTAAAAAACTTAAATAAGTGTAAATAGTGGGTTGACAAATCATCTAAAATGGTGTATTTTGATAGTATATTTAGCACTCGGACACATAGAGTGCTAACAAAACAAATACAAAGTGATTCGTACGAAAGGGGAAATTATAATTGGAAAAGAAACAGTTTAAAACAGAATCAAAGAGGCTTTTAGATATGATGGTAAATTCAATATATACTCATAGAGATATTTTTTTAAGAGAACTTGTCTCTAATGCTAGTGATGCTATTGATAAAATTTATTATAAAACATTAACGGATGAAACATTAACTTTTGATAAAGATAACTACTTTATAACAATAGCTAATGATAAGGAAACTAGGACATTAAAAATTTCTGATACAGGTATTGGAATGACAAAAGAAGAGCTTAGTGATAACCTTGGAGTTATAGCTAAAAGTGGATCTTTGGCATTTAAAAAAGAAAATGATATAAAAGATGGTTATGACATAATTGGTCAGTTTGGAGTTGGTTTCTATTCTGCATTTATGGTAGCGGATAATATTACTGTTATAAGTAAAGTATTTGGTAGTGACGAGGCTTATAAGTGGGAATCTGATGGTGCAGAGGGTTATACTATTGAACCTTGTGAAAAAAGTTCATTTGGTACAGATATAATTCTTAAAATAAAAGAAAACATAGAAGATGAAGACTTTGATCAATATCTAGAAGAAGATGGATTAAAAACTATTATAAAGAAATATTCTGACTTTATTAGATACCCAATTAAGATGGATGTAAGTGAATCAAGACTAAAAGAGGGTAGTGAAACTGAGTACGAGGATTATAGTGCTGAAAAAACTGTAAACAGCATGGTTCCTATATGGAAAAAAAATAAAAGTGAATTAACTAAGGAAGATTATGATAACTTTTATGCTGAAAAGCACTATGGCTATGATAAACCTGCAAAACATATTCACATTAGTGTGGATGGAGCTTTAAGTTATAATGCAATATTATTTATTCCAGGAAAAATGCCTTATGATTTTTATACAAAAGAATATGAAAAAGGCTTAGAATTATATTCAAGTAGCGTTTTAATCATGAACAAGTGTGCAGATTTATTGCCTGACTATTTTAGTTTTGTAAAAGGAATAGTGGATTCAGAGGATTTATCACTTAATATATCTAGAGAGGTATTACAACATGATAGACAGCTTAAACTTATAGCTAAAAATATAAAAACTAAAATCAAAAATGAATTAGAAAATTTATTGAAGAATGAAAGAGAAGTGTATGAAGAATTCTATAAATCTTTCGGTAAACAATTAAAATTTGGAATTTATAGTGATTACGGCAGCAATAAAGAAGTACTTCAAGACCTACTTATGTTTTATTCCTCAAAAGAGAAAAAAATGGTCACTTTAGATGAATATGTTTCTAGAATGCCAGAAAACCAAAAATATATTTATTATGCTGCTGGAGAATCTAACGAGAGAATTGAAAAATTACCACAAATTGAAATGGTATCAGATAGTGGATTTGAAATTCTATACTTTACAGATGAAGTAGATGAATTTGCTATAAGAATGTTAATGGCATATAAAGAGAAAGAATTTAAATCTGTATCAAGCGGTGACTTAGGTATAGAAGACGAAAAAAAGGACGACACTGAGATCAAAGATGAAGAAGAAAGTAAAGAATTATTTGAGCATATGAAGAAGGTTTTATCAGGTAAAGTTAAGGATGTTAGGGCATCAAAAAGACTTAAAAACTATCCTGTATGTTTATCAAATGAGGGCGATCTTACAATAGAAATGGAAAAAACACTGAATTCTATGCCTAACAATGAGAATGTAAAAGCAGACAAGGTTTTAGAAATTAATATAAACCATGATATGTTTGTAGCACTAAAAGATTCTTTCGAAAAAGATAAGGATAAGTTTGACTTATATACTAATATATTATACAGTCAGGCGTTACTTATCGAAGGGTTACCTGTTGCTGACCCAGTAGAGTTTACAAACAATGTATGTAAAATAATGATCTAAGTAAAATACATTTTAATTAGAATTAAATTATCTTATGAGCTGTAAATGGATTCATTTACAGCTCATTTTTGTTATTATTATTTAATGTTAATTATCATAAATTTATGATATGAGTAAATGTGTGGTATCTAAGAAACAATTAAATATTCAATCAAATTATAATAGAATAATAGCATTGAATAAAAATTTGCTTTACTCTGGGAGCATGTATCTATATATTAGGTGTAATATTATGGAGTAATTACACCCAAGAAATAATTAAGCAGTTAGAGGGATTTTTATTGACTGATTTTCTGACGGGGGTATTAAATAAAAATGGAATAGAAAAAATTTACAACATGCATATTAAAGCAAAGAATTCTTTTTATGTTATTGTTTGTGATCTTGATGGAACAAAGATAATTAATGATGGCCTGGGTCATTAGTTGGGGACGATTATATTACTAGTACTACTAAAATAATGACAGATATAATAGGGTTAAAAGGTCACATTGCTAGAATTGGTGGAGATGAATTTATAATTATTTTAGAATATATAGATATTTTAAAGTTACAACAAATCATTTCAAAAATAAAACAAGCAGTCTATGAGATTTTACCTGAAAAAAACAGTGGGGTAAGTTCTGGTTACTCATCATTCCCTAATGATGGAGTTACATTTGAAGAATTAATAAAAGTAGCAGATAAAAAAATGTATGATGATAAAAAAAGTAAAAAAATGTGTATTTTACAAAAGGAGGAACTAAATGATTAAACTCATTGCTACTGACATGGATGGTACGCTATTAAATGATAATGGTAAAATAAACGAAAGCATATTTGATTTGATACATGCTTTTAATGAGAAAAATATAAAATTTGCAGCTGCCAGTGGTAGGTTTTACTCGCAACTGAGCAAAAACTTCGAAAAGGTAAATACGGATATGATATTTATTGCCCATAATGGGGCTCTTGTTAAGTATAACAATAAGGGGGAGACACTGTATTCAAACAGTATTGATAAAAAACAAATAGACGAGGTAATAAACTTAAATCCAAAGCTTGGAGAAGAATTATTTTTAGCCGCAGAAAATGATGCATATTCAATAAATCCATCAGAGGATATTCTCAAGCAATTTTCATTTTCTCAGGTGCCAGTAGTAATAGTAAAATCTTTAAGTGAAATAAAAAAAACCATATATAAGATTACTTATTTTATGGCTGATGGCATAAATCCAGCTATTGTTGAATATTTGAAGAAAAATTTAAATGATGAACTTGAATTTGTTGTATCTGGAGACAAGTGGATAGATATAATGAATAAAGGCATAAGCAAGGGAAATGCTATAAAAATACTTCAAGAAAAATTCAATATAAATCAAAAGGAAACCATGGTTTTTGGGGATTATTATAATGATTTGACTATGTTTAAAGCAGCTCACCATAGTTACGCCATGATGAATGCTCCAGAAGATGTGAAAACTCATGCTAATTTTGTTGCTGAAAGCAATAATGATGATGGAGTCTATAATATAATAGCCGCGTTATAAAGAGTGGATTTATAAGAAAGAATAATCTTTTCTAGAATGGGGGTATGCAAGTATGAAAACACTTATTATTTATGCATCTAAACATGGGTGTACAGAAAATTGTAGCTATCTTTTAAAAGATAAAATTAATGGCGAAGTGAAAATTGTAGATATAAAAAAGGACAGTATACCAGAAATCACTGAGTTTGATAACATTATTGTAGGTGGATCAATATATATGGGTAGAATTCAAAAGGAAATAAATAAATTTTGCTTAGTGAATAGTAGTACGTTAATAAACAAGAAACTCGGATTTTTCACTTGTGGTATGAGTGAGAATGAGATTGCAGAAAAACAAATAAGCACCTCTTTTCCTGAAGAATTGTTAACAACTGCGGTTGCAAAATCTTACTTTGGAGGAGAATTCATATTTAATAAAATGAATTTTTTTGAAAAATTTATTGTTAAGAAGATTAGCAAAAGTGATAAGGATATATCAAAAATTTCAGAAGATAATATTAATAAATTTGCACAGTTAATAAACAATGTTTAAGATTAAGGATTGGTGGAATTAAATGAAAATACTTATAGCCTTTCCTAGATCCGATAGGAAAGGCTACAATATTTGGAATTAGTGTCTAAGTGCAATAATTAATTTCCATTAGGAAAATATGTAATTGACCAATTTTGTATCATTTCTAATGCAGGGAAAAGGTTTTTCCCTATTTCGGTTAGTAGAAACTCCACTTTAGGTGGAACTTCAGCATATACTATTTTTCTAATTAAGCCATCTCGTTCTAATTCTCGTAATTTTTCATTAAGAACCTTTTGGCTAACACCACAGGTTATTCTCTGAAGTTCTAGAAATCTCTTTGGACCATCATTTAGATGGCATAAGATAACTGCTTTCCATTTGCCGCGAATTAATTCCATTCCGAGATCTATATTGCACACATATTTTTTACCATTGTAGCTAATCATTTGTACACCTACCTATGAAAAAATTATAAATAGAACATATTAAATATCTTTTATTATATACTACTCAAGTTATAGAATCAACTTTCTTAGAAAACAATTTGTTCTAGACTATAGTGAATTCAACAATTCATACCTTTGGGTAAGCTATCTTACATAAAAGTGCGTACTTGTTCTATATTTTTTTAAGGCGTATACTTTCAAGTATAAAGGAGTTGAATATAAATGATTACTATAGTAGCAAAAAACACAATAAAACAAGGAAAAACTACTGATTTTAAAATTTTAGCAGAAAACCTTATAAATGAAAGCAGAAAAGAAATAGGATGCATATCTTATAACTTATATGAGGATTCCAATAATTGTAATATATTAACCTTCATAGAAGAATGGAAAAGTGAAGAGGCAATTAAACTTCATAATAACTCAGAACATTTCACTAGTATTGTTCCACAACTTGTAGAATTTAAAGAAAGCCAGACACAGATTAATCTATATAAAAAGATATAACAAACTACATGTAAATTTGTACATAGATACGATCGTTCTAAATAAAACTAAAAGGTAGGTAAGACAAATGAAAGTTGTAGCATTTAACGGAAGTCCAAATAAAGAAGGCAACACTTATCAGGCAATAAAACTAGTTGCAAATGAACTTGAAAAAGAAGGAATAGAAACGGAAATTATTAATGTAGGGGATAAGTCAATCAGAGGATGTATTGCCTGTAACAAGTGTCTAAAAAATCAAAATGAACAATGTGTGCTTCCGGGTGACGAGGTTAATGGATGGATACAAAAAATGAAAGAGGCAGATGGAATTATTTTAGGATCACCTGTTCATTTCTCAGCAATGGGGGGCACTATGAAATCATTTTTAGATAGAGCATTTTATGTTGTAGGTGTTAATGGCGGAATCTTAAGACATAAGGTTGGTACATCTGTTGTAGCTGTTAGACGTGCTGGTGGAATTCCAACCTTTAATCAGCTAAACAATTATATTAATTATTCTGAAATGTTAATGCCAACTTCAAATTACTGGAGTGTTATTAATGGCACGTCGCCAGGAGAGGCGCTTCAAGATAAAGAGGGCGTACAAATAATGAGATTGCTAGGAAAGAATATGGTATGGCTTATGAAACTAGTAGAAAACGGAATAGGAAAGGTGGAAGCACCAGAAAAAGAACGAAAAATAATGATGAACTTTATTCGTTAATATATTAAATAAAACACATAGCCCATGATTTAACATGGGCTATGTGTTTTATTTGCTTTGTCTTGGAATATAAATTTTCTGTTTATTGAAAACAAATGTAAAGAGTTATAAAATAAATTCGATAATAAAATATATAATATTATAAAAACTTACATATAAACAGAAAAAAATTATAAAAAGAATGGAGTGATTTTAGTTGAAAAAAATAAGCACTAAAATAATTGCTTTAAATATTTCAGTTGTACTATTAACTGCACTATTAATTGGAGGAATGGCCGCCTTTAGCATGTCAGAAATTAGTAACAATACTATCGTAACGATTGACACTACTGTTAGAGATGATTATGATGAAAAAATCAAAAATGGAGTACAAAATGTTATAACAATGCTGGAGGGTGTTAATAAGAAATATCAAAATGGAGAAATGACTCTAGAAGAAGCCAAGAAACTTGGAGCTGATTTAACAAGAGAAATGAAATATGGCGATAGTGGTTATTTTTGGGTAGATACTGTTGAAGGAGTAAATGTGGTACTTCTTGGTGGGGCTACTGAAGGTACAAATAGATATGATTTCCAGGATGTAAAAGGAAAATATATAATAAAAGAAATTGTAGCAAATGGATTAAAAGAAGAGGGTGGATTTACAGATTATTGGTTTCCTAAAAAAGGGGAAGAAGTAGCATCTCTAAAGAGAGGATATAGTAAAGCCTTTAAAGATTTTAATTGGGTTGTAGGCACAGGAAATTATATTGATGACATAGATAAATTTATTACAAATGAGAAGACAGTCTTGAAAAAGGCTTTTATAAAAAATGTAATCACTTTTATGATTTTAATTGCAGTTGTTATTGGAAGTTCTGTAATTATAGCATATTATTTTAGCAAAAAAATATCGAAACCTATCTTAGTTATAAGTAAGTTAGTTGACAAGACAGCAAAACTTGATTTAGCTTATGATAAAAGTTATGAGGACATTTTAGAGTACAAGGATGAAACGGGTATTATTGCTCGCGCAGTTGTTGAACTAAGAAAATCACTAAGGGATATAACCATTAGTTTACAAAGTAATTCTAAGGAAGTTTTTCAGTATTCAAAAGAAATGGCTATTGCTACAGACGAAACTGTTCAATCGATAGAGCAGGTATCTTCCGCAATTGAGGAGCTGGCAAATGGTGCAACAAGTCAAGTAGAAGATGCTCAAAGTGGGTCTAGTGAGCTTACAGTTCTTGCGAAAGAAATTAATACTGCAGTAAATAGTTCAGAGCTATTAAAACAGTATTCTAACGAAACTCAATTAGTAAATACAGAAGGAATGAAGTCTATGAAGGAGCTTACTGAAAAATTTAAGGAAAGTAATAAATCAAATGACGAAGTAGTTGAAAATATATCTGTTCTAGCTAATAAATCTAATTCCATTGGAGAAATTATAAGCACTATACAGTCTGTAGCAGAACAAACAAATCTTTTGGCGTTAAACGCTGCTATAGAAGCAGCTAGAGCTGGAGAAGCTGGTAAAGGATTTGCAGTCGTAGCGGAAGAAGTAAGGAAACTTGCAGAAAAAACTGCAGAAGCTACAAATGAAATTACAAATATGATTGGTGAAATCCAGGGAGAAATTAACAAGGTAACAATAAATATAAATAAGGGATCGAGTATTAATAAAGAGGCTAATTTGTCTATGGAGTTGTCGCAAAAATCTTTTAAGGGTATAGAAAAGGCTATTACTAATATGATAACCCAAATCGATACCTTAGGAGTGAATATTAATAACGTAGACAAAAACAAAAATAGGGTATTACAATCAATAGAAGGGATGTCTGAAGTATCAGAAGAATCGGCAGCTTCAACTGAAGAGATATCTGCATCTATGCAGGAGCAAGCCAGTGCTATGGAAGAAATATCAAATACAGCTGAAAATCTTGAGAAGATTGTATGTAAGTTAGATGAAATAGTACAAAAATTTATACTATAGTATATGAAAATTTTCTAATATTAAAATATAGAATAAAAACTACAACGATGAATATACAACATGATTTAAATAAGAGACATAACAAGCCTGGAATTGTTGATGCTGAAAATGAACCTGTTAACAATAAACCAATAAAAGAAGCTAAAAAAACATTTCGTTAAAAAAAAGAGCCTTAGGCTCTTTTTTTAAATTGTTAAATCATTTATTAGAATTGATATTAGATGATCTATCTCCTCTAAAACCATAATTAGTTGAAACTGTTCTTCCTATACTAGTAATTTTACCTGTTATGCACCCACGACAATGAGCAGGGGTGTCGCCAGTACATATTTTACCGGGATATAGAGCATATTGTTTCCTATATTCCCCTTCAGTAACATTCGGCATAACTACATTGGCGCCACTTTGGAGGGCCATGAGCCTTCCGTTTTTATTTAAGGATTCCATAGCCGTTGTTGCAGGTATGTTAATGTCTGGTAGCAGTAAACGAGTTATAGCCATAACTTTAAGTGCCATTGTTAATTCCTTACCATTGGCATCTGATAGTGGGGTGTCTTCGTTTGGAATAAAAGGCCCTATGCCTAACATGTCAGCATTTATTTCTTTAAAAAATAAGATATCATCCGCATAGGATTCAATAGTTTGGCTTGGAAGACCAACCATGACTCCTGTGCCAACTTCAAAACCTAATTCTTTTAAATTCTTCAAGCAATTTAATCTGTTATTGTGACTCATACCTGGATCTAGTTTCTCATAAAGGTTTTTATCCGTTGTTTCAATTCTAAGAAGATATCTGTCAGCACCAGCTTCTCTAAAAGCTTTATATTCTTCATAAGTTTTTTCGCCTATGCTTAAAGTTAATGCTAAATCCAAAGCCTTAATTTCTTTTATTATCCTAATAACTTTATCCGTGGTGTAATAATCATCTTCACCACCTTGAAGTACTATAGTTTTATAGCCGAATGACTTAGCTTTAGTTGCGAAGTCTAAAATTTGTTCTTCTGTAAGCCTGTATCTATTTATATTATTATTATCCCGCCTAAGTCCACAGTAAAGACAATTTCTTTTACATATGTTGGTGAATTCAATAAGACCTCTAAGATGAACATCATCACCTAAATATTTTCTCCTGACTTCATCAGCAGCATAAAACATTTCTTGATCTACATCCTTACTACTCAAAAGGGAAATAATTTCGTTTTTACTTAGTATATGATTTGTTTTAGCCTTGTTTATGATTTCTAGTAATTCCACCTTAAGGATACCTCCTAGTATTTTTCACTTTGGTTGTGTGGTGCATAAACCAATTTCTAATTATTATGTCACTAATATTTAGTACTAAGACTATAATAATGTTTAAAAAAATATATGTAAAGATAAAACACAAAATAAATTAGTATATTAGTAAATAAACTATCCACAACTAAAGTGGGGTGCTAGTTTTATCTTTAAAATGTATTGTATATGTTTCATGCAATGTTTCATGATTGACCTTTGTTGCATCAAACTTTAGTAATTTGAAAGTGGATTGGACACAAAAGCCTATTGTAAATGCTGATATAATTGTTCCGATACCAATCATACCGCCAAGTTTCCATCCGACCAATACTGCTATAAGTTCGATAGAACCACGGCATATTCCTACAGGTAGACCTGTCTTTCGAATAAGTGCCACCATTAAACTGTCTCTAGGACCTGCGCCAAATGAAGACCCAATGTAAAAGTATGTAGCTAAAGCAATTATAAACAATCCTATAATCATCATTACGATTCCGAAAGAGAGGTTCCTGGCCAGAGGTATTATATTTAATGCCAGAATCATATCCAAAAATACCCCAATAAGAATCATATTTAAAATGGTGCCAAGTCCCAATTTTTCACCAAGAAATACTGATATCATTCCAATAACTACTCCAGTTGCAATAGAAGCGGTTCCGATACTTATCCCTGCCATTTTTGCAAACCCAACATGGAAAACATCCCATGGAGCATAGCCTATATGGGCATTCATTGTAACAACTATTCCAAGTGCATATAAGAAAAGTCCGCATATTAATCGCAGCATACGGATATAAAATTGTTTCATAAATAAAATCCCCCTTACTAATAATAAATCTATTATAACATTTATAATAAATTTAACCTCTATAAATGTAATTATTAATGCTGGTTAAATAAATAAGTGGGTATAATAAATATAGTTAATATAATGTAGTGCTAAACACAGATGTTAGCATATAATATTATTGACGTAGGTAAAGAAAGATGCTAACATAAAATTATAATTTAATTGCTCGCAATTTAAATTAATCAGCAAAAATAAAGGAGAGATTATTATGAATAAAGTTGAGATTTATACAAGTAATACATGTGGATATTGTCATATGGCTACGGACTTTTTTAAAGCGAACAAAATTGAATATATAGAGCATAATATTTCTGAAGATCCAGAGGCTAAAAAGGCACTAATAAAAAAAGGTTATAGAGGCGTTCCAGTTATAGATATTAATGGAGAAGAAATGGTTGGATTCGACAAAGAAAAAATAGTTGCTTTATTAAAACTATAAGAAGTCATATTTATAATATGAAACAAAGTGAATGGGTAGTTTAACTATCTGTTCGCTTTATTTTTTTTAAAAGAATTCATAAGATTATTTAACGTCATATATATATTTTATGCGCGAATTTAGTGGGACGGTCTTCTTAAATGTCATTAATTATTAAAAAAGCAATAAAAACGTTGACATGTACAATTATAACTGTTATTATATTAAAAGTAGTCACTTGTTGACTAACAGCAAATTTAAATTGGTCTTTGAAAATTAAACAGAGAAATAGGTAAAGATAGCAAAATAATATTTTGCTAAACCAGTTAATTACTTTAGTAAATAAAGTGAATTTTAGTCGTAAGACTAAAT
>NZ_JBNMNU010000036.1:0-29178 GCF_051278035.1 Clostridium sp. | reverse complement strand
GGTTTAAAATTTTCCATAAGGGCATAGACCCGGTCGAGGAGCACATACTGACATCCGCCTCTTGGATAGACTGAACGAAGGAAATTGGGACATAGATCTTGTGAGACATGGAAGGGTAAGTTACCAGAGATAATGCGGACATCCATCGTAGCCATAATTTAACAAAGAAGCACAGCTCTCTTTAGGTCACCTATCTATGTACACATAAATACAAAGTTTCAATATATACCAAGAACGCTTCTTTTTGAAATAATGAAATCCTAAGAATAAGTGAGATATTGAGAGTAATTTATAATATAGAGAGGAAGGTATTATGAGTAATATTAGAAAAGTTATCGTAACTGGATCTACTGGTATGTTAGGAAATAGTGTAATAGAAGAATTTACGAAAAGACAATGCTTTAAAGTTTATGGTATTAGTCGAAATATCAATAAAGATAACAGTAGGTTATATACTCATATATCAATTGATTTAACTGATTTCAATTTGCTCGAACAAGTAATTGATGAAATAAAACCTGATATAATTATTCATTGTGCAGCAATTGTAAATGTAGATGATTGTGAAGATGATAAAGAATATGCTTATAACTTGCATGTAAAAGCAACTCAAATATTGGCTTCATACAAACCTGGAAGTACCAAGTTTATATATGTATCAACAGATTCAGTATTTGATGGTAATCTAGGGAACTATAGTGAAATAGATAAAACTAATCCTCTCAATTATTATGCGCAGAGTAAATTACAAGGGGAAAAGATAGTTTTAGATATAAACTCTAATGCTATAGTTATTAGAACAAATATATATGGATTCCATATTCCAAAGAGTAAATCATTGGTAGAATGGGCTATTGAGAATTTTTCTAAACAAAAGGATATAAACGGTTTTACAGATGTGTACTTTAATCCTGTATATGTGGGTGAGTTAGCAGGGGTTATATTGTATTTATGCACCCATGTTGAGTATAACGGCATATTAAATGTTGGTTGTAAAGAGCATATTAGTAAATATGATTTTTTGAGGAAATTAGCACAACAATTTTTATACTCAGAAAGACTTGTTCATAAAATATCTGTTGATGAAATCAAGTTTAATGCACTGAGACCTAAGATTACTACTCTTAATATTGATACACTTAAAAAATTATATTATAAAGTACCTAGTATAGAAGTTGGAATGAAGAATATGGCAGATGATAAAAAGGAGATATAATTATGGAATGGAAAAGAACAAGTTCTTTTGCTTTGAAGAAGAAAAAAATAGAAAAGTGGATCTATATAGAAGATGAAGTTGAAAAAAGTTTTGATGTAGAAGTTACATTTGGTAAACCAATTGATATATTATCGTTAAAAGAAAAAATGATTTCTAATTTTAAATTAGAGATAAAAAATATGAAGACGTCTAGAAGAAATTTATTCAAAGGAGAACTTGAAAGAGTTAAAGTATGTCCTATTTGTGGTGAAGAGAGCACAGATGCAAAAAAAGTTTTAGAAGTATATAATGCTGTATATTGTCAATGTAGGAAATGTTCTCACTGTTATGTAATGTATAGACCAGAAAAACAACAATTAGAAAAGTTTTATATTGAAAATAAAGGATACCAAAGTACATATATGGATAAAAAAAGCCTATCGACAAGGATAAATCAAGTAGTGATTCCAAAAGCGGAATACGTAATAGAACAATATGAAAAACTTTATGGTAAAAAACCTAAATCTATATTAGACGTCGGTGCAGGTAGTGGTCATTTTGTTTATGCATGTAGACAAAAGGGAATCAAAGCTGAAGGTATTGAAATAAGTAAATTTGGAAGACAATTTTGTAAAGAAAATTTTGATATTGAGTTATATGATAAGGATTTTACTGAATGTTATAATGAATTTAATAATTATGATATTGTAACTTTTTGGGGAGTTATTGAACATGTACCAAATCCAATGCAAATGTTAAGTGCTGCTAAAAAAATAACTTCAGGAAGGAAAACATTAATAGCAATTGAAGTACCTAGATGGGAATCTTTTGGGTCAGCAATTCAAAATGTAGCAACGGACAGTATAGTAAGGCATTTAGATCCATTGGGTCATATCAATTTTTTCACTGATGAATCATTAGCAACAGCTTTTATTAAGAGTGGAATTGACATTTCTTCAGCGTGGTATTTTGGAATGGATATATTTGAATTAATCAATCAATTTTCGTACTTGAATGATAATGAAGATTTCATTAACAAGATAAAAAAATATATTCCGAATTTGCAGGAAACAATAGATGAGTCACGATTATCTGATGCAATGGTACTTCTAGGTATACCAAATGATAATTAAATGGTAGGTTGAAAGGACGGGATTATTGTGAATACCAAAATTTTAATTAAAGTTAGCGATAAAGTTATAGGGAAAAGACCATATTTTATTGCTGACATAGCTGCAAATCATGATGGAGATATCAATCGAGCTTTTGAACTAATTCGATTAGCAAAAGAAGCTGGAGCTGATGCAGCAAAATTTCAGAATTTCAAGGCTGACATGATTGTTAGTAAGAATGGATTTGACTCTTTTAAACAAAAATTATCTCATCAGTCCGCATGGAAAAAATCTGTCTACGATGTTTATAAAGATGCGAGTATTTCTCAAGACTGGACACAAAAATTAAAAGAAAAATGTGATGAGGTTGGTATAGAATATATGACTAGTCCATATGATTTTGAATCTGTTGATCATGTTAATAAGTATGTAAATGCTTTTAAAATTGGATCAGGTGACATTACGTGGATTGAAATGTTAAAATATATTGCGAGTAAAGGTAAGCCTGTATTAATTGCTACTGGTGCATCATCTATTGCTGATGTAGAGAGAGCAATTAACGCTATAGAATCTATTAATAAGAGGATTGTCTTAATGCAATGTAATACAAATTATTCAGCCTGCCATGAAAATTTTAAATATATAAATTTGAATGTTTTAAAAAATTACAAAGAAAAATTTCCGAATCTCATATTAGGGTTATCAGATCATACAAAAGGTCATTCTACTGTTTTAGGTGCAATAGCGCTTGGAGCAACTGTTATAGAAAAACATTTTACAGATGATAACAATAGGGTTGGGCCGGACCATAAGTTTTCCATGAATCCTAAAACATGGAGAGAGATGGTTTATAGTGCAAATGAACTATACTTAGCATTGGGTGATGGAATAAAAAAAATTGAAGAAAATGAGAATGAAACCGTTGTTGTTCAGAGAAGGGCTTTGTATTTCACGAAGGACTTATCCTCTGGTAGTATAATTGAAAAAGAAGATTTAATTCCTTTACGTCCTATTAAATGCGACGGTATTCCGCCTTATGAAATAGATAAAGTCATAGGTAGAACTGTACTTGTAAATGTGCAAAAAGATACTCATATTAAGTGGGAGGATATGAAATAATGATAAAAGGTATAAAGGTTTACTTAGCTGCGGTTGAAAAAGAAGATTTGAATTATTTAATGAAGTGGAGAAATAGAGAGGACTATAGAAAATTTTTTAGAGAGTATAAAGAGATAAACAGTGTAATGCAGGATAAATGGTTTGAAAATAAAGTTAATAACGATAATTCAACTATAATGTTTTCGATAAGAAGAGTTTCTGATGATGAATTACTTGGTTGCTGTGGATTGTGTTATATTAACTGGGTTCATCGTAATGCAGATTTATCTTTGTATATAGGATGGAACAATTCATATATTGATGATGAAGGATATGCAGAAGAAAGTTGTGATTTAATTTTTAATTATGGATTTAACGAACTAGGTCTTAATAAAGTTTGGACTGAAATATATGAATTTGATGTTAAGAAAAAAAAATTGTATGATAAATTTGGGTTTCATGTAGATGGTGTTTTGAGAAAAAACTATTTTAGTTACGGTAAGTGGTGGAATTCATATGTTTTATCATTACTAAATAATGAATTTAGAGAAAAGTAGATGAAATGGGGGGGTATCTATTGCTTAAGGAAACTACTTAAAGTGATGGATGCCCTTTTTATTATTGTGACAAAATAGAAATCATTTAAGAATACCTTAAAAAATACGATAATATACTAAACAAGTAAATTATAGATTAAATTAATAATATTATAATCTTAATAAAATAAAGCTAAATGGTTTATGGGTTGGACGCTAGGGTTTATTTTAGAACAAGTAGAAGAGATGGAAAAGTGAATAAAAGGTACAAACCTATTGGAATAATAATTGTATTAGGAGATGATGCAGTATGGGACATTACACAGGAAAAAATATTCTTATAATTGGTGGAACTGGTACTATAGGTCATGGACTTATAAAGGAAATTGTTAAACAAGAACCAAAGGTAATAAGAATACTTAGCAGAGATGAATATAAACAATTTATAATGGAAAATGAAATTAATGATGATAAACAGTTTAGATTTTTGATTGGTGATGTGCGAGATTATGAGAGAGTAGAAAGAGCAATGAATAACATAGATGTAGTATTTAATTTAGCAGCTATGAAACATGTTCCGGCATGTGAGTATAATCCTAGTGAAGCTATTAAAACTAATATTGTGGGTATGGAAAATGTGATAAAAGCAGCTATGCACAATAATGTGGAATGCGTAGTGTTTACAAGTTCAGATAAAGCCATTAATCCAGCAAATTCTTATGGAGCTACAAAGCTTTTATCAGAAAAATTAGTGCAAGCAGCGAATTTTAATAAAGGTAATTGTAGAACTAAGTTTGTTGCAGTTAGATTTGGAAATGTTATGGGATCGAGGGGTTCAGTAATACCACTATTTAAAAAACAAATTGAGCAAAATAGAAAAATTACAGTTACGGATCCAGAAATGACTAGATTTATGATGACTTTAACTGAGGCAGTAAAGCTTATTATGGATGCTGTAGAAAATACAATAGGTGGAGAAGTATTTGTTCTGAAAATGCCAGTAATTAAACTTTATGATCTTGCAGAAGTAGTGGTTGAAGAAACTTGTAAAAAGCTTAATATAAAAAAAGAAGAAGTGGAATTGCATACTATTGGCCTTAGGGCAGGAGAAAGAAAATTTGAAGAACTTATGACTAAGGAAGAGTCTGAATTTGCTTTTGATTTAGGCGATATGTATTCGGTATTGCCATCAGCATATTTAGAAAATCTATATGAATTTTATGAAAAACATAGAAAAGCTGAGATTAGAAGCTATAATTCATCAGATAAAAATATATTAATTAAAGAGGAAATTAGAGCATTACTTAAGAAAGAAGGCTTGGTGTAATTAATAAAAATAGCTATTAGGAAGATGGTGGCGCAAGGATTGGCATGGGACATATAATGAGAACTTTGGTTCTAGCAAAAAAACTCTCTAAAATTTCAGCTTGTGAAAGTACATTATACGAACTAGCAACTTGTGGAATACCAACCCTAGGGATTATAGTTGCGGAAAATCAACAGGGAATAGCTGAAAAATTAAGTGAAATGGGAATAATAGAAAACATAGGATGGTATGATAAATTAGATAAAGACACGTTTGTAAGAGAGTTAAACGCTTTATGTAATAATTATGGAAAAAGAAAAGAAATGTCTGCAAGAGCTAAACATGCTATTGATGGAACGGGTTTAAATGAAATAGTGAAAAATATAGGTATAATTAAGGGGGAACTGACAAATGAATATATTAGTAACCGGAGGCGCTGGTTTTATAGGTCGCTGGGTGGTTAAAAGATTGTTAGAGGATGGTCATAGAATAACTGCATTGGATAATTTGTCAAACGGTAGATTAGAAAATATAGAAGAGTTTGATGGAAATAACAGTTTTAGATTTATAAAAGGAGATATACAAAGCGAAAAGACTATGGATGATATTTTTAGAGAAAAATTTGATGTAATATATCATCTAGCAGCATCAATAAATGTTCAAGATAGTATAGATAATCCAAGAACTACCTTTTTCAATGATACTGTTGGTACTTTCAATATACTTGAAAAAGCTAAGATTCAGATGTTTGGTAAAAATGGAAGCATGGATGGTGATGGATGGGTTCTAGATTCTAAGGAGGATACTTATCCATGTAAGGTAGTATTTATGAGCACCTGCATGGTTTATGATGCAGCACAGGATAGTGGAATAGATGAAAGCCATCCTACAAAGCCTGTGTCACCCTATGGAGGAAGTAAAATAGCAGCTGAAAATATGGTGTTATCATATTATAATGCTTACAAGCTTCCAACGGTGGTTATAAGACCTTTTAATACTTACGGACCTTTTCAAAAGACGGGTGGAGAAGGTGGAGTTGTTGCTATATTTATAAATAATTCCCTTCATGAAAGAGATATAAATATATATGGATCAGGACAGCAGACAAGAGACCTCCTTTATGTTAAGGATTGTGCTAAATTTGTAGTAATGACAGGGTACTCGGAAAGAGTTAATGGTGAAATAGTAAATGCAGGAACAGGAAGAGATGTAACTGTATATGAATTGGCAGATATAATAACAAAGCAACGAGTTAAAGTTCATCTAGTAAAACATATTCACCCTCAAAGTGAAATTATGAAGCTTAAGTGTAATTATGAAAAGGCTAAGGAACTTATGAATTGGCAGCCAGAATATACATTAGAGCAAGGAATAGAAGAAACAGAACAGTGGATAAAAGGTACAAAGCTATTAAAGTAAAAAAACTTGCAAAAGTGAGATATTCTAATAAAAAAAATTGGAGATGGATATTAATGAAACTTGCTATCTTTGGAGGACTTTACATATGGCATGTTTTGCCGCAGGAATTGGCGAGGGTGATGAGGTAATAGTTGCACCTATGACATTTGCAGCATCTTCTAATTGTGTGTTGTATCGTGGAGGTACACCTGTTTTTGCAGACATAGATGCTAAAACCTATAACTTAGATCCATCTCAAATCGAGAAACACATTACTGATAAAACTAAAGCAATTATTCCAGTGGATTTCACAGGACAATCAGTGGATATAGATGCTATAAGGAAAATTGCAGATAAACATGGGCTGTTAATTATTGAAGATGGTGCACATGCTTTAGGGAGTGTGTACAAAGGAAATAAAGTCGGAACAGTTGCAGATATGACAGAGTTTAGTTTTCATCCTGTAAAACCGATAACAACAGGAGAAGGTGGACTTGTAGTAACTGATAGTGAAGAATTATATAATAAAATGATATTATTTAGGACACATGGGATTACAAGAGATGATAGCATGATGGAAAAGAATGATGGTCCATGGTATTACGAGCAAATAGATTTAGGATACAATTATAGAATAACTGATATGCAATGTGCATTAGGTACTTCTCAAATGAATAAGATTGATAAATTTATTGCAAGAAGAAGAGAGATTGTAGCTATATACAACAAAGAATTTAAGAAAATACTAGAGGTAATAACTCCATATGAAGCACAATTTTCTGATTCTGGTCATCATATTTATGTTATTCAATTAGAACTGGATAAATTAACATGCACAAGGAAAGAAGTTTTTGAAGCTTTAAAAGCTGAAAATATAGGAGTTAATGTGCATTATTTACCAGTATACTTGCATCCTTATTATGAGAAGTTAGGATATAAAAAGGGATTATGTCCAAATGCAGAAAACTTATATGAACGTATGATTACGCTTCCAATATATCCAGGTATGAATAACGATGATATAAAAGATGTTATAGAAGCTGTAACTAAAGTTGTTACTTACTATAAAAAGTAATTAGCAACCAATAAACGTATTCACTATGTTCATGCATTTATTGGAAAGGTGCTGTTAAATCAGTTTGGTGAAAGCTTTGACTGCTTTTGCATCAATAGTGGCAAGGGTTATTCGGCTAAGGAGGGAAGAACATGGTAATTAACCACAATGTAAACGCACTAAACGCGAGCAGGGCTATGGCTAGTAATAGCCTAAATTCATCTAAGTTAATGGAGAAACTGTCTTCAGGTCTTAGAATTAATAAAGCAGGAGATGATGCAGCAGGGCTAGCAATATCCGAAAAAATGAGAGGTCTTGACCAAGCAGCAAAAAATTCTCAAAATGCTGTTTCATTACTACAGACAGTAGATGGTGCTTTAGGTGAAACACACTCTATTATACAAAGAATAAGAGAGTTAGCAGTGCAGTCTGCAACTGACACAAATACAGATATTGACAGAGGACAGATACAAACTGAGATTGACCAACTTATACAAGAAGTCGATAGGATAGGGAATACAACTGAATTTAACACCAAAAGTTTATTATCTTCAGGTTCTACTAACAGTGAAGCACGTACAAATATAGTAAAGGACTTAAAGAAGGTTGGTTAGAGATGGCTGAGAAGGCAGTAAGTGATAACTATGGTTTATCGGCGGGTACTGATACACACATTAAAATAACTCTAGTAGATGGCACACCCTATGGAGAACTTGCGCATGTAAGTGGAACATCTTTAGAACCAGAGTTAACTATAGATGTAAGTGATTTTGCGCCAGGAACAGGTGAAGATGGCACTAATATTCTAGGTAAACTTTACAATGACAGAATAATAGCACATGAAATAACTCATGCTGTTATGGACTCAGCACTTGGAGCAAAGATGAACACTATACCAACTTGGTTTGCAGAAGGTACAGCCGAGTTTATAGGCGGAGCAGACGAAAGACTCAAAAATATTATAGGTAATGCAGGAAGCACTGGTATAGATGCTGCAAGGTCTGCAAGTCTTATAAGTAGAGCATCTGATTTATTAGGGGGAGCAGCTTGGACTGGCGATGATATGGATTACTCAGCAGGTTACATTATAACAAAGTATATGAGTAGTAACTTAGACAGTTCAAATAACATGGTTAGTTTAATGTCTGCTATACAGTCAGATGGCTCAGCTAAGGGTACTACGGCATTAAATAACGCTCTACTATTAGATGGCAGTGGGAACAGTATAGGTTCCATAGCAGATTTAAAAACTGACTTCGATAAAGGTGCAAAAGCATCCAATTTCATAACAGCACTTTCACTCGATTGGGGTTCTAATGAGGCAGATGTAGGAGTCATAAGCGGAATTGACGCCAATGGTGGCGCACAAACTGCAGAGTCGGTTATAAACGAGGCATTAGCTGCGTACAAAGCAGACGGTCAGCCTATGCAGAACTTTAATGTTATATTTCCATCAGAAGACAGCATGTCTAGTTCTAAACTAATTATGCAGGTAGGTGCTAACTATGGTCAAACTATGTCTATTGGATTGCAGGACATGAGAGCGGCAGTGATAGGTTTATCGTCTGTAGATGTATCTAGTAGCTCAGAATCTAATTTAGTTGTAAAAAAATGTGACAATGCTATTAAAAGTGTATCAAGTGTTAGGGCTAAATTAGGTGCCTATACTAATAGATTAGAGCATACAATTGCTAATTTAGGAACATCAAGTGAGAATTTAACATCAGCAGAATCAAGAATTAAAGATGTAGATATGGCTAAAGAAATGTCAACATTCTCTAAAAATAACATCATTAATCAAGCAGCTCAAGCTAATCAACAACCACAACAAGCTCTTGCATTATTAAGATAATTGAAGAACTTATAAAAGTAATATTAAGGAGTTAGGATGAAAGCTCTGACTTTTTTTCTATAATGTGAAACGGGAGGTAATCTAATGGACATAGGGGCATTATCAATGATAATGAGTCAATCACGAGTGCAGCAATCAGCTGGCGTAGCGGTAATGAAGATGGCAATGGATACTGGAAAAGAATCTGCTGCTCAGATGACAGATATGGTGAAAAATGTTGCAATAGACTCTAATGTAGGACAGAATTTGGATGTTAGAGCATAAGTATGGGTGAAAAAGAAGAACAAGCTAAACTGTTCATGAAACGAGAATGACTGTGACCTGAAAAAAATGGTGTTAGGAGGTAATCATATGGACATAGCAGCACTATCAAAGGTTCAACAGCGTGCTGATATAGTAGAAACGGAAGTGGCTATGGATACAGGGAAAGAAAATAATAACCCAATGATAGAAAAGACACATATTGATGCAATAGACCCTAATATTGGACAAAAATTAGATGTAGTTGCAGATAAGCAAATAGATAAAAAAGGAGAACTACATAGGCAACTACAACAGGAAATAAAGTGGGCACAGGAAAAACAGAAGCTGCTTAAACTTAAAGAAGTAAAGTTACTACAAATGAGAGAGATAGCGGAGCAGGGTAAGCAAGTAGTAGTTACTCCACTACAATTAAGAAATTTGAATAATAGGTTAGACAAATTAGCAGCACAGGTTAGTGCAATAGATAGCGATTGCAGAAGAACAAGAGACGGGGAAAAACTAGAATGAGCAGTAGTGGCTATAGGAATAGCTACTACTGCTCATTTTTCTAATCATAAATTAAATCTTAATTACCGTGTATTAAAGGATTATTTCATCTTTAGCGCTTGTATCAAGTCTTTGAATTTCAATGGTTAGTGCACTTATTTCATCAGTAGAAATCTTACCATTAGCTTCTAAAAGTCCTATTTTGTTTTTGTAAGTTTCGTTTTCAACTTTTAAATCAGTATTTTCATTTTTAATTATTTTAATAGCATTTTCAAAATTATCAGCCTTTTTTGTTAATCGTTTATTACCACGACTTAATATGAATTCCTTTTGTAGGCTAAATAGAGTCACAATTATAGCACCTATAATTGCAGATACAAAAATTACAAGAGATAATGAAACATCAAATTGTGCAGAAAAGAAATTAACAGTGGTTATTGTAGCATTTTGAATACCGAAGAGTGTTACTATAATAGCAAATATTAAAGAAATTATAAAGCCAATTCTCATAAAAATTACCTCCTTAGTTAAGTTGTTTTATTTATTGAATTATATCATATTTGTACTCTCACGGATACTGAAATTAACATCAATATGGATTTTGTTATATATTTTAAACTTAATATAATTAATCTTTTAAAAACGCGGAGACTTTGTTTTGGCGTTTTTGCTTAGGTTAAATTTAATAATTATTTAAATTATATAAAGTTATGAGTCAATTAGACGAAATATATATATAATAAATGAATTTTAATAACAAAATAAATATAAAGAGGTGATGCTGTATGAATAGTAATGAGAAAATTACTATTACGGTACAACAAGCAGAAGAAATTATTGAAGAATTAAACAAAGTAAGTGATCTTTGTTTTGATCCTAGGCTGAAAAAGAAAATTGAAGGACTACAAAATTTTGTTTCTAGTGTTCTGAGCCCAGGAAATGAAATTTCTATTCAAGAGATTATATATGAAAAAATGGTAGAAGTGAAGCGCGTTAATCCAGATCTTCATTTGAAGCTATATATGTTATATAGAAATTTAGTGAATGATAAAATTTCAGAAATAGATGCAATGGAATCTTTTGAAAATGCTCTAAGTATGTACCCGTCAGATGTGATAGTTTATTAGTCGCATTAAAGTTACAAAAATATCTAAAGTAAAACTCTAGATATCCGATATATTAGAGTAGGTAGTAAATAAAAAACTTTAATGGAGTTGATTTTATGAGAATAAGTAAAAACATTGCATCTTTAAATATATATAAAGCATACAGCCAGAATCTTACTAAGCAAAGTTCAAGCCTAGGGAGAATATCATCTGGAATTAAAATAAATAGTTCCAAAGAAGATCCTAATGCAATTGCTCAAAGTGAGAGATTTAGAATGCAGATAAGAGGGCTTCAAATGGGGGCAAGGAATACTCAAGATGGAGTTAGCATGCTTCAAACCGCAGAGGGCGGCCTTAAGGGTATAACAAGTGGTTTGCAGAGGGTTAGAGAGCTATTGGTACAAGCTGGAGGGACTACAACTCCAGGGGATAAAGAAATTATTCAAATGGAAATAAATCAGATGTTAGACGGAGAAGATGACATGGCAAATAACACTGAGTTCAATGGAGTTAAGCTTTTAGCTGGTGGTAATAATGATGGATCAGATGTTATAGAAATGCTTACAGGTGCTAATGTAGGACAAAGTATTGACATACCAAAATATAATCTAGATACAGAAGGCTTAGAACTTAAGGTTGGAGATGACATCAAAGTAGATGTGAATGATATAGATGGTTCTCTAGAACTCGTAGATAATGCTCTTGATACTATTATCAGTGCCAGAAGTAAATTTGGAGCTCTAGAGAATAGGTTTGAAAGTACATATAATGCTACAATTGAAATATCAGACAAAATTCAATCCGCGGAAAGTAGTATAAGAGATACAGATATGGCTGAGGAAATGATGGAATACTCTAAGTTTAAAATTCTTATAGAAGCTGGAAATGCAATGATGGCTCAATCTAATAGATTACCACAGGATGCTTTGAAAATTCTGGAAAACATTAGATAATAAATTAAATGAAATTTAATATAATAATACAAAAAAGAGACTTGAAAAAATTAAATCAAGTCTCTTTTTTATATTTCAGAAAATAGATAGACATATTACTACAATAATGTATAATCTAATAGTAGATATACATATTACTACAATAATGTATGATATACTAGTATAATGTAAATTTAAAATGAACAATGTAAAAAATGTTCATAAAGAAACATACCACTCAAAAAATACATTTTACCAACTAATTATGACGACATGAATCTAAATGTTAATTAAATTGATAAAACAAATAAAACTATATACATTAAAGTATTTATTTAGTGTGTGATTAAGCCAATAAGATGGACAAATTTGTATATTTAAAATTAAATTAACTAATTTTTAGTGAAAAATGGGATTTCAAGAAGGAATTTCAGATTATTTGTCTAACTAATAGAGTAGGGGAGATGGTGATATTGAATATAAATGGAAACTCAATAAGTGAAAACACATATAACATGCTTACAAAAAGTATGGATGCTTCGGCGCTCAGAAGTAAAGTCATTGCAAATAACATTGCAAATATTAATACAAAAGGTTATAAAAAATTCTATGTTACGTTTGAGGATACCTTAAAAGATAGCATGGGTGGAGATAGCATGAAAACTGATAATAGTAAGCATATACAAACGGGTAGTAATAGTGGACAAATCACAGTAAAAAAAGATGAAAGTACGAGTATGAGACAAGATGGTAATAACGTAGATATAGACCTTGAAATGACAAATCAAGCAGCGAATACATTAATGTACAACGCTTTAGTTAAGCAAGTTAACAGTAAGTTTACGCTTAAAAGTTATATTATAACAGGGGGGAGGTAATACATAATGAATAATGCTTTTAACGGAATGAAAATAAGTTCAAGTGGACTAACAGCAGAAAGATTAAGGATGGATACAATTGCTTCAAATATTGCAAATGCAACGACTACAAGAGGAGAAGATGGTAAGCCCTACATAAGAAAAGTAGCTGTATTTAAGGAAAATTTACAAAGGGAATTAGATAAAACTAGCGGTACATATAAAACAAGTTTTAAAGGGGTACAGGCTATGGGCGTTGTAAATGATGACTCGCCTTTAAGGAAGGTCTATGATCCATCACATCCAGATGCAGATGGTGAAGGGTATGTGACTATGCCGAACGTAAATATTTTAAATGAAATGGCAGATATGATTGCATCAACAAGAGCGTATGAGGCAAATGTAAGTTCTATAAATGCCCAAAAAAGTATGTTCTCTAAAGCTTTGGAAATAGGTAGATAGGAGAATGATATATGAATATTAGTAATTATGTAAATAGTGCAAAAGCAATTAATGAGCTTCAAAAAAATGATGTAGAAAATAAAAGTGAAAATGGTGGCTTTCTAGATACTCTAAAAGAAAAATTAAGTGAAGTTAATGATAAACAATTAGAAGCAGATGATCTTACTCAGAAATTTATAAAAGGCGAAGAGGAAGATATACATAAGGTGATGTTATCAACAGAAGAAGCTAAACTGTCTTTAGAGCTAGCAGTACAAATTAGAAATAAACTTGTAGATGCATATCAGAAATTCAATAGTATGCAGATATAGTAAGGGGTGCTAGCGATGAATAAGCTACTTGAAATGAGAAATAAATTTTCTCAAAGTTGGAGCAAATTAAGTGGAAGCAAAAAAATAGCTTATAGTTTGCTTATGGTGGTAGTCACAGTAGCTCTTATATATTTTTTAGTAGCAGCAACGAAAACTAAATATGATGTCTTATTTTCTAATATGACAGTAGAGGACTCGGGTGCAATTGTAGCAAAGTTAAAAGAGAAGAAAGTTGATTACAAGATTACAGGTAGCTCAATACTAGTTCCTAAGGCGGATGTTGACGGCCTTAGAATGGAGCTTATGTCAGAGGTTGAAATTACAGAAGGAAGCGATGGATTCGAACTTTTTGATAGTGGTAAAATGGCACCTACAGATACAGAAACTAAAATTATGTACCAAAGAGCCCTATCAGGTGAAATTGAAAGATCTATTAAGTCTTTTTCAGAAATTGAAGGAGTTAAGGTTAATTTGGTGTTACCGGAAAACACAGCCTTTGTTCGTGAAACTGAACCGGCTAGGGCTTCGGTTACCTTAAAACTTAAGGCAGGTACTAAACTTGATAATTCACAGGTGAAAGCGATAGTATCACTTTTAACTGGTGCAGTAGAGAATCTTCCAAAGGAAAATGTTAGTATAGTATCCGATAAATTTAAGCTCTTAACTGAGGGTCTATATGATGAAGAGGAAGGTAACTTAACTGCATCTACGGATAAGCAACAAGTGCTAAAAGGAGAGGTTGAAAAGAATTTAGAAGCAAAAATAATGAAGGTACTTGAACCTATATATAAAAATGGAGTAAGAGTTTCTGTTAATACTGAGCTGGATTTCGACTCGGTTAAACAAAATACTGTTAAATATGATCCGGAAGGTACAATTGTAAGCTCGCATGATATTGAAACATGGAATGATAATACAGGTAATGGGCTATCCACTAGCCCTGTAGATGAAGGATCAAAGAATACAATTGCGACAACCACGCCTGATGGGAATTCTATAAATAGAGAGCTTACAAGAAATTATGAAATCTCAAAAATAGAAGAGAACATAATAAAGGCCCCAGGTGGAATTAGTAAAATAACAACATCAGTTGTACTAGATGGTAATTTAGATGAAGCAACTAGAGCTTCTGTAAATAACTTAGTTGCTAGCACTATAGGATATTCTGAGGTTAGAGGAGATTCCATAAGTATAGAAGGGTTGTCTTTTAACACCGAGGGTAAAAAAGCGGCTGAACAAGCACTACTTGATATAGATATTGCTGACAAATTAGCCAATAAAAAAGCATTATACACTCGTATTGCATTTGGAGCTTTAGGTATTATATTATTTATTATATTGTTAGTTGCAATTCGTAAGGCTGGTAAGAATAAAGATAAAACATCTGCAGGTATTGATAGCTTAATTGGAGATAATGTTACTCCAAAGCAACCCGAACATTTTGAACCTATTGAATTTGATTCAAATAGTAAAAATGCAAACATGGAAAAACAAGTTAAAAAGTATGCAGAAGACAAACCTGAACAAGTTGCAGACATAATTAAGTCGTGGCTGACAGAAGATGAGGGGTGATAAATAGTGTCTAAGGGTGGTAAACTTACGGGAATTCAGAAGGCGGCTATATTATTTATAACCTTAGGTCCGGACGCTTCTTCGGGTATAATAAAAAAATTACCGGAAAAAGACATTCAAAAAATTACCTATGAAATTGCTAATATAGCTTCAGTTAAATCTGAACAAAGACATACAATTCTAGATGAATTTATGGAAATGAATAAAGCAAAGGACTTTCTTGTAGAAGGTGGAGTTGACTATGCAAGGAATTTGCTTGCTAAAGCCCTTGGCAATCAGAGAGCAAAGGAGATATTAGATAAGGTTATGGAAGAAACCCAACAATATAGACCCTTTTCCATAGCCAGAAAAGCAGATGCACATCAATTATTGAATGTTATATCCAATGAACATCCACAAACAATAGCGCTTATTATGTGTTATATGCAATCGGATAAGGCGGCTCAGATATTGGCGGCGCTACCACTGGAACTTCAAAGCGATGTATCCTTTAGAATAGCAACTATGAGTAGTATCTCACCTATGGTTATTAAAGAAATCGAAAAAGTTTTAAATGGTAAATTATCTTCGGTTATTAGAACTGATAGTACTGTGGTTGGGGGAATTGAATCTCTAGTAGAAATTTTAAACCAGGTGGATAGAACAACAGAAAGAAATATTACCGAGGGACTTGAGCAAGAAGACGCTGAACTTGCTGAAAAGGTTAAAGAATCTATGTTTGTATTCGAAGATATTATTACATTGGATGATGTTTCAATACAAAGAATTTTAAGAGAGATAGATAACAAGGACTTATCTCTTGCATTAAAGGGATGTTCAGAAGAAGTTGCGAACAGTATATACAAAAATCAATCTAAAAGAGCAGCTGCATCACTAAAGGAAGATATGGAATTCCTTGGACCTGTTAGACTAATGGATGTGGAAAAAGCTCAACAGAAAATTGTTGGTGTATTAAGACGTTTAGATGAAGCTGGCGAAATAGTACTTTCAAGAGGTGGAGAAGATGCAATCATCAATTAATGTGATAAAAAATTCTAGAATTATAAAGCAGGGAAATAGGGAAATAAATACCCAATTAGGCACAGCTGCTACGAATTCAAACCCAACAGGAGATAAGGTTAGTTTAGATGCTAATATGGAAAGCTATGAAAACATTGCAAGTAATATGTTAGAGAGTGCAAGACGGGAAAGTGAAATAATTATATCAAAAGCCTACATAGATGCCGCAAAGGCAAAAGCTGAGGCTTTTAAAGAGGGTTTAGAGAGCGGGAGCAGGGAAGGATATGCAACTGCATATAAGGACGCTAATGATGGCGCAATGGAAGCGGCAGATGCCGTGAGGGCTGATGCTGACTTTATACTTACTCAAGCGCAACATCAGTATAGTGAGTATTTAGTGGAAAAGGAAAAACATATAAAGGATTTAATTGTTAATATAGCTGAGAATATATTAAAAAAAGAAGTGAAAGAAATGGATGCTTTGAATGAGATGATTTTTAGTACTATAAAAACTGAAAGAAATGTAAAATCATATGTAATAAAAACGAATAGCACTCATTTTACTACTATAAAAGATGAGATTCAAAATTTTAAAAATAGACTTGCATTTCAAGGTGATATATTTGTAATAGAAGATAGTTTTTTGGATGATGGAACTGCTGTTATTGAGAAAGAAACAGGCAAAAGTATTGTAAGTATATCTTATGGTATAGAGAAAATAATAGAAGTTTTTCAGGAAGAGCAAATACAAATATAGAAAGGGCGAGAATAATTATGATAGCTCTAAATTTTGAATACTTAATGAATAAAATTCCTGATATTAATTACACCTATTCCGAAGGTGTGGTAGTGAATATTATAGGGCTTACTATTGAAGTTCGAGGAATAACAGCTTTTGTTGGTGAAGTGTGTAAAATTTATAATAAGTCAAATGATGAAATCTCTTGTGAAGTTGTAGGCTTTAGAGATTTAGATGTTATTTTAATGCCTCTAGGGGAGCTTGTTGGTATAGCGCCAGGCTGCAGAGTAATACCTACGGGAAGTCCCTTAAACGTTAAATGCTCTGAGGAACTATTCGGGAAAGTCCTAGACGGTTTAGGAAACCCACTAGACGACTCAAAAATCACTAAATACAAGGCTTACTCACTTAATGCATCTCCTCCTGATCCCCTAAAAAGACGTAGAATAACAGAAATTATCCCTACTGGAGTGAGAGCCATTGATGGATTTTTAACTTGTGGTGAAGGTCAAAGAATCGGTATCTTTGCAGGTAGTGGAGTAGGTAAGAGTACTACTCTTGGTATGATAGCAAGAGAAGCAAAAGCTGATGTGAATGTTATTGCACTTATTGGAGAAAGAGGGAGAGAAGTTCGAGATTTTCTAGAAAAAGATTTGGGCGTTGAGGGCATGAAAAAATCAATTATTATATGTGCAACATCTGATAAACCAGCTCTAGTAAGAATAAAAGGTGCATTTACAGCTACAGCTATTGCAGAGTATTTTAGGGACCAAGGTAAAAAAGTAATCTTAATGATGGATTCAGTAACAAGGTTTGCAATGGCGCAGCGTGAGGTTGGACTAGCTATAGGGGAACCGCCAGCTACTAAAGGGTATACACCATCAGTGTTTGCAATGTTACCTAAACTTATGGAGCGTAGCGGAATGTCAGACAAAGGATCTATTACAGCTTTTTATACGGTACTAGTAGATGGGGATGATTTTAATGAGCCAATAGCAGATGCTGTTCGAGGAATACTCGATGGTCACATAGTTTTATCTAGGGCCCTGGCTTCCAAAAATCATTATCCAGCTATAGATGTTTTAAATAGTGTAAGTAGGTTAATGTCTGAAATCGCTACAAAAGATCACATTCAGGTGGCTTCCATGGCAAGAGATTTAATGGCAACTTATAGGGATTCAGAAGATTTAATAAATATTGGGGCTTACGTAAAAGGTAGTAATATAAAAATTGATAATGCAATTAAGTATAATGACAGTATTGAGTCATATTTAAAGCAGGGTATAAGCGAAAGTACAGATATTGAAGTTAGTTTAAATATGATGAAAGATATGTTTAATTAAAAGTTCATAGCGAACTTTCAAAGAGGAGTCTTTAAATTGGCCGAAGGTTATAAGTTCAGACTGCAAAAGCTGCTTGATATTAGAAAAGATAACGAGGATAAAAGTAAATTAATATTCAAAGAAGCACAAAGGGATAGAAATATAGTGCAAGAAGAATTAAGTAACCTGAAAGTAAATTATAAAACTCATAGAAATGTAGATGTGCATCAACCTATTATTCAGCAAAAAATGAAACAAAATTATTTAAATGCATTAAATTTGGCTATTGATAAAACCTCAGTGGTCTTAGAGGATAAAGAAGAGATATTAGAGCAAAAAAGATGTGAATTAAAACAATGCCAAGTTGAAAAAAAGACAGTTGAAATTTTAAAGGAAAATCAGAAGTGTGCTTTTATAAAGCAGCAAAATTTAATTGAACAGAAAACTAATGATGAGTTTGCATTATATGCTTATATTAGAAATAACCACAGGGAGAGGAGGTGAAAACAGTGGACGTAAATATGAATGTGAATACCTATGCTGCTTCTAAGAAGCAGGAGATTCCAAATGGGTCCAATAAAAGTGAAAAATTTAAAAAGGTTTTACATGATAATGAATTGAACTCTAAGAATCCTTCAAAGAAAAATGTTCGGAAAGAACAAAGCAAAGACCAAAATTTGAATAGAACAGATAATGAAAATAAGAGTACAAATGTTGAGAATAAGGATGCCAAAACCAAAGATATTGAAAACAGTGATGTTGACAAAACAGCAGTTGAAGGTACTCCTGCAAAGGATTTAGAAAATTCTGAAGGCAATAAAGAGTTAAAAACAAAGATAATTAATCTTATAGAAGAAGCTATAAAAAAACTTAAAAAGACAGCAGAAGATTTATCGAAAGAATTGGAAGGCATAGATGAATCTGGGTCACAAATGGAGCAAATCCAGCAGTTACTTCAGTTGTTGAATTCCATGCTTCAAAATGATCCTAAATCTTCAACCACAATACAACCTGAAACGGAACTTAATTCTATTAACATAGAAAGTTTAAAGGCTTCAGAACAATTAATAGTTGGAGAGCAATTAAAAGGAACAGAGAAATTGTTGTCCAATCCAAAGAATGATTTAATAAAAAATAGTCTTAGTGAAATAATTGCAATGATGGATAAGTCAAAAGAAAATAACGTTAAGCCTTCTGAAATAATTAATGTTCTACAAAAATTAACTACTGTGGTGGATGAGTTAAAGGGAGATCTGAGCTTATTAAAAGTCCCTAGTGTACAAGTTCTTAGCGGAAATAGTGAGGACGGTTCAACAAAAGATAATTTGATTAAAAAGGTAATGGAAATGTGTACTAAGACCACATCTGAAACTCTTCCTAAGAGCCAAATGCAAAATTCAAGTGATTCTTCAAATGGAGATAAATCCTCAGGAAATAGTTCTTTTGAAGAAAAATTCCTTAAAAATCTGCTAGGTGAAGATAAAGATGAAATTAAAATATCAAAAGCAGTTAGCTTTATGAATCAATTCGAAAATGTAAAGGTTTCAGACACATCAAAGGTACAAACCACAAATTTAGTAATTGATAAAAATGATTTTACTGTAGATGTAATCAAATCTATAAAATTTATGGAAGTTAATAACATGAAGGATTTAACTGTGAAAATGGATCCTAAGGAACTTGGAGAGATTACTATAAAGCTTACTATGGAAAGTGGAGTTATTAAGGCCTCTATATCTGCTCAAAATAAAGACACTTTTAATTTATTGAATCAAAATTTTCAAGATATAAGTGATAGGTTGAAAAGTATGGATATCAAAATTCAAAGCTTAGATATAAATATTTACGAAGATTCAACATTTTTTAGCAAAGATTCCAATGAGAAAAACAACAACCAAAGAAAAAATAATAACAGTGATATAAAAATGGTTTTAGAAGAAGATGATGATATGTCTATACTAAGTAACAATGATATACTAGAAAATCAGGTAAACAAATTTGTTTAATAATAAAATTATTATTAAAACAAGGAGTGATAAAAATGGCAACTGATATATCAACAGCACTTTCAAATTCAGCTAGGGCAACTGATAGAGGGACTGAAATTGTAAAAGAAGGTCAGGCAATGGACCGAAATTCGTTCCTTAAAATACTTTCTGCGGAACTTTCTAATCAGGATCCAACCGAGGCTAAAGATGGTACAGAATTTGTAGCTCAAATGGCTCAATTTGCATCATTAGAACAAATGTCCAATATGAATAGTACTATGGCTTTTCAAACCTCATCTGCACTAGTTGGTAAGATGGTTGCTTTTAGTAGTTATGATGCAAGTGGAATGCAATATGGAGGCACTGTTAAGGCAGTTTATAAAGAATCAGGTACAACCTATATGGCAGTGCAATTGTCTGATGGTACTATACAGGATTTTCCTGCTGACACTTTATCAGATGTTATAGATGTGCCAGAGACTACATTAGATAATTTAAATGGCAATGCAGGATTTTCCGCTGCTATAAGTTTAATGGGTAAACAAGTTGAGACTGCAGCAACAGATGATGAAAAAGCATATTCAGGAACAGTTAAAAGTGTTTCTAGAGATGCAAAGGGAATTAACTTAACTATAGCCTACGAGGAAAATGGTGTGGAACTCACTAAGGATATAAGCTATGATGACATCTCAAAAGTAAAATAAACAAACAATTAATTGTGATGGTAAGGGATGGTAAGATATGTCTTTTAGAGTGGTAAATGGAAAACTGTATTCAACGGTGGACTTTACGGAGTATTCAGGCGTAGGTCTGAAAAACAAAAATACTAAAGTTAACAAAGAAGAAGATATATTTAATAAAGATAAAAGTACATTTAATAAAATTTTAGACAAACAAATAAAAAAAGAAGAATGCTTCACCATATCTTCTCATGCGGCACAAAGGCTTAGTAGTAGAAATATTAATTTTAATGATGCTGATATGAAAAAGATTAACGAAGGAATAAATATGGCGGATAGTAAAGGTGCAAAGCAAGCCTTAATCTTATATAAGGATATGGCCCTTATAACTAGTATTAAAAATAGGACTGTAATTACTGCTTTAGATAAAAATCAAAGCCAGGAAAGTGTAGTAACCAATATAGATAGTGTAGTTATGATATAAGCTGGACCTTTTAGGAGGCTTAACTTTGTGGAAATACAGAAGCAAAGTAAATAATAAGAAATCAAAATTACTTATAACTCTATTGGAATTTAGCTAAAAAAATGGGGGTAATATTATGTTAAGATCATTATATGCTGGAATAAGTGGTATGAAAGTAAATCAGACAAAATTGGACGTTATAGCAAATAATATAGCTAACGTTGGAACTACTGCTTTTAAAAGTTCGAGAGTTAGATTTCAAGATATGGTAAGCCAAAGTATGTCCGATGCGTCATCATCATCAACCAATACAGGTGGAGTTAACCCAAAGCAAATAGGACTTGGAGTGCAAATGGCAGGAATAGATACTATGGTAGGTCAAGGAATGATGCAGCCTACATCTAGAAATCTAGATGTAGCTATGGATGGAGAAGGTTATTTGATGGTTGCTACGGGTGCGGTTACTGGAACAGCAACAGTAGATACGACCGATGGTTCTACTACAACTCAAACAATTGATGATGCAACAAATACATTTAATGATATATCATATACTAGAGATGGAGCTTTAGCATTAGATGATGCAGGACATCTTTTAACATCAAATGGTCAGAGGGTTTTGGGTTATGCTATAAAAGATGGAACAAGCACAAGTTTAGATAACTCGACTGATCCAGCTACCGTAAATTTTGTAAATGCAAATGCTGCAACTCCTCCAAAAGCAGTTGGTGAAACACTTATACCATTATCAATACCTAACACAATAGAACTTGCTAATGGTGATGTAAAAAGGGTAACAACTTTTACTATAGAAAAGGACGGAGTTATTAAGGCTACTTTAGAAGGTGGTGCTGTTGCAGCAGTTGGACAGATTGCTATGGCATCATTTAAAAACCCAGCAGGGCTAAGTAAGACTGGTAATAATTTATATGCAAATACTTCTAACTCAGGGGTAGCTATAGTTAGATCAGGAACTGAAGTTACGACTACTGGCAATAGTGCAGGCTACGGTGACATGCTTTCAGGAATGCTAGAAATGTCAAATGTTGATCTAGCTGAGCAGTTCACAGATATGATAGTTGCAAGTAGGGCCTTCCAGGCAAATGGTAAAGCAATTACCACAGGGGATGAAATATTACAGGAAATACTAGCTCTAAAGAGATAGTATAGGACATTATATTTGAACTGAATTTGTAGTAGGTCTCAAATACTTATAATATTTGAGACCTATAAAAATCCTTAGGATTCAGTTATTTTTTCAGAAACATGTAATAAATTATTAACCGTAAAAAGTACATATTAGGAGGGCCCATGATAAAACTTACAGGCTTAAACAAAGAAGGATTTATCTTAAATGCCGAAGTTATTGAAAAAATTGAAACAGTGCCAGATACTTTAATAACTTTAATAAACGGGAAGAAGTATCTTGTGCTTGAGAGTACGGAGGTAATAATCGATAGCGTATTAAAGTATAAAAAAAAGATATTTACTGGTGAGTTATAGGGGGAAGTGGCATGAAAAAACATGATATGTTGACAGGCGTTGGGCTTTTGCTTGGAGTAATTTTAATGTTCTGGGGTATGACAGCTGGTGGGGCTAGTTTAAAAATATTTTTTTCGCCTTCTTCAATAGCAATTACCGTAGGGGGGTCCTTTTCAGCACTACTCATAGCTTACCCTCTTTCAGCAATGAAGAAGGTAATTAAAATTATTGTACAGTCTTTTAAAGAAGGTACAATGTCTAGTACAGAAATTATTAATAGTTTTACTAATTTATCTAAAAAAGCAAGACGGGAAGGACTTTTATCTCTGGAAGATGAAATGGCACAATTAACAAATGAGTTTTTAAAAAAAGGCCTCCAAATGGTAGTTGATGGACTGGAACCTGAAACAATAAAGGAAATTATGGAACTAGAAATAGGGGAAATGGAAAGACGTCATACTGATGGCGCTAATATGTTAAAAGTCTGGGGAGCTTATGCACCGGCTTTTGGTATGCTTGGTACGCTTATAGGACTTATTCAAATGCTAGCTAATTTAAGTGACTCTTCTGCCCTGGCGGCTGGTATGGGGAAAGCATTAATAACTACATTTTATGGAGCACTTCTAGCAAATATAGTATTAATTCCAATGTCTCAAAATTTGAATTACAAATCTAGTATTGAAGTGAATAATCGTGAAATGATGCTAGAAGGAGTACTTGCAATTCAGTCTGGTGTTAATCCAAGAATTGTTGAAGAAAAATTAACATCCTATTTATCACCTTTTGAAAGAGATATATATTATGAAGAGCAAGCCAAAGAAGCTGGGGTGGCAGACAATGTCTAGGAAAAAAAGTGGTAAAGAGGAGATGCGAACAGATGCTTGGATAACTACTTTTTCTGATACCATGACACTGCTTCTAACCTTCTTTGTTTTATTATATTCCTTTTCAACAGTTGATGCAGCTAAGTTCGAACAAATTGCGTCTTCCCTTCAAGCTGTGTTAACAGGTGAAACTAAAACAGCTATTATGGATTTGAATATAAAAAGTGGAGAAGTCCCATTAGTGGGGGAACCTTTACCTATTGCAGTAGAGAATACTGAGACTGAGGATATTTACGAAAAAGTCCAAAGTTTTATAAAAGCAAATAAACTAGAAGATATAGTAGAATTAAAATCTGACAACAGAGGAGTTATAATTCTACTTAGAGAAAATATTTTATTTCAAAGTGGAAAATCAGAAATCCTAGAAAAAATCAAACCAGTTTTAAATACAATAAATGGGTTGGTATCTTCATTCCCAAATGATATTGTAATAGAGGGGCATACGGACAATATACCAATTAATAATTATGAATACAAAAATAACTGGCAGCTATCTTCGGCTCGTGCTCTAAATGTACTGGAATATTTTGTGGGTATTAAGGGCCAAACACATCCAGAGCGATTTACATCTGTTGCTTGCGGTGAATATCAACCTATTGCGTCGAATATTAACGATGAAAACAGAGCTTTAAATAGAAGAGTAAATATTTTAATTGTAGCAAATGAAAAGGAGGTCACTAAATAATGAGTGATAAACCCAAAAAAGGAAATGCTTTAAAAATAGTCATTATAGGTCTTTTAATATTAGTCATAATTGGCGGTGCAACTTTTGGAACTATGTACTTCTTAAATAAAAAAAAGGATACTGCGGCATCTACACCAAAGGTGGTTGTTGAGCAAACGTATCTACTAGGGGAGTTCTTCGTAAATCTTCTAGATGATGGGGGGAAACGATACCTGAAAGTGAATGTGTATATAGCCTATGAAGTTAATGAGGAATTGACTTTAGAATTAGATGAAAATAAGCCGATTATTAGGGATGCAGTCAATACTTATATTAGATCGAAAAAATCTACAGACTTCAGTGTTAAAGGTCTTGATATTATAAAGAAAGAGCTAATTAGTAGCGTAAACCCAAATTTAACTAAGGGGAAAATCACTAATATTTATTTTAATGATATATTAGTACAGTAGGTGATGAAATGACGGTAGATGGAGAATTTTTGGTGCTTATTTTTAAAATTTTAATATTCTTACCATTCATATTGGTTTTAATGTATATATCGTTAAAATACGGAAGTACTAAGCTTCAAAAATTACAAGATGGTAAATATATGAAAATACTAGATAGGGTCGCACTATCTAAAGATAATAGTGTTGTGGTTGTAAAAATTGGTGGAAAAGCATACGCAGTATCTTCTAGTTCCCGGGAAATACGTATTCTATTTGAATTGCCACCAGAAGAAGTTATTGGCATTGAAAGTAGTAAAGATATACCCCAAATAGAAGACATGAAGAATCTATTTAAAAAACATATTAAGAAAAAGGATGTTAAAGATGAAAATAAAATATAAGAATTTGTTTATTTTTGCTTTGGGGTTACTTGTAATAGGAATTGTTTCAATAAAAGTTGTAAGTGCTACGACATTACCGATACCTAAAATTAATATTTCAGTTGATAATGCAAATACGCCGGCTGAATATGTTGATAATATTAAGCTTTTAATGCTGCTTACAGTACTTACACTCTTACCTTCAATTATTATAATGTCTACTAGTTTCGTAAGAATTATTGTAGTGTTATCCTTATTTAAGAGCGCTATAGGTGTTCAGCAAGCAATTCCCAAAGAGGTTATAATTGGACTTGCGTTATTTTTAACATTTTTCACTATGGCACCAACCTTTACAAAAGTAAACTCGGAGGCATTAACTCCTTATCTAAATAATCAAATAACTCAAGAGGTTGCAATTGAAAAAGGGTCAGGGCCTATGAGGGATTTTATGTTAAGACAGACTAGAACAAAGGATTTAAAACTTTTTTTAGAAGTGGGACAGAAGGAAGATACAGTCCAAAATGCAGTTGACGCTGATGGTAATGAAATACTTACAAACGGAAAGCCTAAACTTACCTATGATAAAGTACCGATGTATGTGGTGGTTCCTTCTTTTATAATAAGTGAATTAAGAAGAGCTTTTGAGATGGGGTTTCTTTTATTTATACCGTTTATTATAATAGATATCGTTACGGGTAGTATACTTATGGCTATGGGAATGATGATGCTACCGCCAGTTATGATTTCGCTTCCTTTTAAATTATTGTTATTCATTATGGTAGATGGATGGAATCTACTTGTAAAATCACTTATTATGAGTTTTAGTTGAGGTGAATTAAATGACCGAAAATATTGTGTTAACTATAATAAAAGATGGTATTCAAACTGCAATATTGGTAGCTGGTCCAATTCTACTTACAGCTACTTTAGTAGGGCTATTAATAAGTATATTTCAAGCCACTACTCAGATCCAAGAGCAGACACTTACTTTTGTGCCAAAGCTTTTGGCAGTAGCATTAATGGGTCTATTAATGGGTAGTTGGATGCTTCATACGATAGTTGCGTTTACAACTAGAATTTTTGAACTTATGGCTAATATGGGAGGCTAGGTGGAAATATTTTGACAAATACAGCTTATTATTTAGGCTTTATAATGGTACTCCTTAGAATATCTGGATTTTTTATGAGTACACCGATTTTCTTTCCTAAGTTTTCGCCTCCAATGGTAAAGGTTGGATTTTGCGTTATGTTCACCTTTTTGATTTTACCAGGTGTTAACTATGAGAATGTGAATTTAATTAGTAATAACGGTACGCTTATAATATTTTTTATATCGGAGGTTATCACTGGTTTAACGCTTGGGTATTTAACAAAGTTTTGCTTTTTTTCAGCACAAATGGCTGGTCAACTTATGGATTTTCAAGTAGGATTTTCTATGATGAGCATATTTGATCCTGTGTCTAATCAAAATGTTACACTACTAGGACGTTTGCTTTATTGGACAAGTATAGTGATGTTTTTTGTTGTGGATGGCCATCATATGCTAATAAGAGCTATTATTACATCTTTTAGTGTTGTTGAGATTGGAAAGTTTATACTCTTTCAAGAAACAGCTATGATGATGATAAATGTTTTTATTCAGTTTTTTACACTAGGACTAAAAATAGCAATACCTATTATTTTAATAATTATAATAACAGATTTATCTATGGGGCTAGTATCGAGAACGGTACCTTCGTTAAATATTATAATTTTAGGTATGCCAATAAAAATATTAGTTGGACTCAGTTGTTTTGTTTTAGTGTTACCGTCTGCATTAAAGTTAATAGTAAATTCTTTTTATATTATTCCAGATATAATAAATGAGTTTTATAAGTTAATACCGTTACTTATTTTTATTTCAGCGGATAGCGGTGAAAAAACTGAAGATGCCACTCCTAAAAAGAAAGCAGATTCAAAGAAAAAGGGACAGGTAGCAAAGAGTAAGGAGTTATCTTCTACCTTTACCCTTTTAACAGTGACACTTGTAATGATTATGTTAGGTTCTTATGCACTAAATAGTTTAAAAGGTATATTAAGTCTTTTTTTAGGAAATTATTTAACTTTGCCTCTTACTGAGTATACCGTAAGAACTGTACATCTTACGGCTATAATAAGGTTTGGACTTCTATTTTTACCACTTGCAGTGCCTATTATGATTATGGGGACTATTGCAAGCTTAATACAATCTGGTTTTATATTTACAGGTGAACCACTTAAACCTGATATAAAAAAATTAAATCCTATTAGCGGGTTTAAAAAGATTTTTTCGACAAGGTCCCTAGTGGATTTAGTAAAAAACTTATCCATAGTGTCCACTATAGTATATGTAGCTTATGATTATATTCACAGTAATTATTTAGATATAATGACTTACGGAAGCCTTAAAGTAGAAGCTATTTTAGTAGTTTTTGGGAAATTAGTTTTGGAGATATTCTTTAAAATAGCTATACTTATGCTTATAATATCTGTAGCAGATTTTGCATACCAGAAGTACAAACATAATAAAGAATTAAAAATGAGTGTGCAGGAAATTAAAGAAGAATATAAACAGCAAGAAGGTGACCCACTGATTAAATCTAAAATTAAACAAAAGCAAAGAGAAATGTCATCAAGTAGAATGATGGAGTCAGTTCCAGATGCTACCGTGGTTATTACAAATCCAACACATATTGCCATTGCAATAAAGTACGATGCAGGAGGAGAAGGTGCTCCAATAGTAGTAGCCAAAGGTGCAGATAATGTTGCTATAAAAATAAAAGAGATTGCAAAAGAGAATGATGTGCCTATTATTGAAAATAAACCACTAGCAAGGTTAATATTTAAGGAACTCGAGATAGGATCTGAAATTCCAGCTGATATGTATGAAGCTGTGGCGGAAATACTAGCAATAGTATACAAATTAAACAAAAGAAAGTAGTGGATGATAACTGTGGCTGAAAATACAAAATACAAATTAAAAAATAATTTAGATATTCTAGTTGCCTTTGGTATAATCGGTATTGTTTTAATGATAATCATTCCATTACCACCAAAGCTTCTTGATGTAATAATAGCAATTAATATAACACTAGCAGTTATAATTTTACTTTTAACAATGTTTACAACAGAAGTTTTGCAGTTTTCAGTTTTTCCAACATTACTTCTTATTACAACACTCTTACGCCTTGGATTAAATATTTCATCTACAAGGTTAATACTCACAGAAGCTTATGCAGGTGATATAATTGAGGCTTTTGGTGAGTTTGTTGTGGGAGGAAATTATGTAGTCGGAATAATTATTTTCTTAATAATAATCATTATACAGTTTATAGTTATTACAGCCGGTGCTGGTAGAGTTTCAGAAGTTTCTGCTAGATTTACTCTAGATGCTATGCCAGGTAAACAGATGAGCATAGATGCAGATCTAAATGCAGGTGCTATAACTGAAGAAGATGCAAGGGGGAGAAGAACAAAACTCCAGGATGAAGCTAGTTTTTATGGAGCTATGGATGGAGCTTCCAAATTCGTAAAGGGAGATGCTATAGCGGGTATAATTGTTACTATAA